>CBDUZB010000230.1:0-1569 GCA_965371605.1 uncultured bacterium | reverse complement strand
CTCCGGCAGACCCGTCCAACACAATGCCAATCCCTTCTTTTATCGCTGTAAGCGGAGTTCTTAACTCATGCGAAACCATTGATAAAAAATCCGACTTAACCCTTATTGATTCTTTCATCTTTTCCTCTGCCAATTTGAAAGGAGTAATATCCCGAATAACATGCACTGCGCCAATAACCTTCTCCTGCTGATCAAAAAGAGGAACAGCACTAGCCAATAAACACACATTAGTCTCTTTGGATTTTAATTCTAAGCTACACATCTTTTTACTTCTTTTTGCCTTTAAAAAAACACAATTCGGTATAGCCGTTTCGAGATTGTGTATTATCCGGTAACACTTTTTACCGATTATTTTCTCCGATTTCCTTTTTACTAACTGATTAAAAGCCCGGTTAGTCTTAAGTATATTTTGTTCCCCATCCATAATAAAAATACAATCCTCCATCACATTAAAGGTTTCCTCCCACTCTTTAGCTCCCTGCTTTATTTTTTCCTCTGTTTGCTTACGCTCACTAATATCCGTATGTGTTACCATCTGGGCAATAACTCTCCCCTTAATATCTTTTACTATTGATGAGTGTAATTCTACCGGAAACAATGTACCATCTTTTCTCTTGCCCACTAATTCTCCTTTCCAACCACCCTTCATCGTTTCCTTCAATGCTTCCTGCAACCTCGGGAACTGCTCATCATCATAAAGAAAGGAAATCTTTTTTCCAATTATTTCCTCTTTTGAATAACCAAACATTTTAACCAAAGACTCATTGATGTAATTAATCTCCCCGGAAAGATTTCCCATCGCTATACCCTCAATCGCACTTTCAACAGCATGGGAAAACAATTGCAATCGTTCTTCTGCTTCCCTCCGTTGGATAATTTCCTGATTAAGTCTCCTCACCGAAGTAGTTGTATTTTTTAAATCCTGAGTCATTTTGTTAAATGCCCGGGAAAGCTGTCCAATTTCATCTTTCTCCTGAGTAGCTACCCGGCAATCCAAATCACCCTTTCCTATTTTTTCAACCCCCATCTCCAATTTTTTAAGCGGCAGGATAATATGTTTTGCTAATAAATAACCTCCCATCCAGGCTATCATAGAAACTATAAATACCATACTCAAGAATAAAACCTTTAGTCTCACTAAAGGGGCGAAGGCTTCCTTTTCACCCATCTCTACTATCAATCCCCAGGGTAAGTAATCAATATGGTTATGTACCCCTAAAACCGGAACATTCCGGTAATTTTTATAAATAAAACTTTCGTGTTCATGTTCTTCTTTACCAAATTTTTCCATATCTCCCAAGCATTTTTTTGCCCCTTCCGAATCAACCCTTAATTCAAGAAAAGTATTTTCCATAAAACGGGAAGGGGTAATCATAAATCCGTCTTTATTTACCAGATATATTTCTCCTGTTTTACCTAAACCAATACGGGAAGTAGTTATCTCGTTTATTGCTTGCATTGAATATCTCATTACCACTACCCCTATAAAATTAATATTTTCTTTATCCATCATTGGTATGGAAAAAGCAATAGTAGGCACCTTCTTCTCAGAAGAAATATAGGCATCTT
>CBDUZB010000229.1:0-1581 GCA_965371605.1 uncultured bacterium | reverse complement strand
CTTGTGAGGGTTTACAAAGTGAAGAAAAATATGAAAAATTGATTAAACAGGTAAAAAATATTCTGAAGGGAAATATTCAGGAAGTTATTGGATACCTGAAGAATTTAATGAATGAATATGCAACCGGTTTAAAATATGAAGAAGCTGATATAATAAAAGAAAAAATAAAAATACTTGAGAAATACCGGAGCCGTTCTACAATAGTTAGTTTGCGTATAAAAGATGTGGATGTTTTTTCGATAATTGAAAACAAAAACCGTGCATATGTTAATTATTTAAAGGTGATAAAAGGTGCAGTAATTCAGTCACATACAGTAGAGATCAGAAAAAAGCTTGATGAAACCAAAGAAGAAATATTATCAATTGTAATTATTGATATTATGCATCGGTTTGGAAGCAAAGCAAAAGAGTTAATACTTCCTTTTCAGCCAGATACGGAACTTAAAGATTTGAAAATAACTGTTCCTATAAGAGGTGATAAAAAGAAATTGCTGGATCTTTCAAATAGGAATGCCTGGTATTATCGAAGTGGGGTTCAAAAACTTTTGGAAGGGAGTAAAAAATCAGTACGACAGGAAAAGAAACTTGAGCAATTACAAAAAGACCTGAGATTAAAAATATTACCGGTACATATAGAATGTTTTGATAATTCAAATATTCAGGGAACCAATCCTGTTGCTGCATGTGTGGTGTTTAAAAGCGGGATACCTTTAAAACGGGAATACAGGCATTATAATATTAAGACAGTGCAGGGAGCAAATGATTATGCTTCAATGGGCGAAGTGGTATACCGAAGGTACAGCAGATTATTAAACGAAAAAAAATCCCTGCCTCAACTTGTGATAATCGATGGGGGTAAGGGTCAGTTAAATGCCGCAGTTGAAAGTCTTGATAAACTCAATATTCGAAAAGAGGTTGCAATAATTGGAATAGCAAAACGACTGGAAGAAATATTTTTCCCATCTGATCCGGTTCCTCTTTATCTTGACAAAAATTCTTATTCGTTAAAACTTATCCAGAATCTTAGAAACGAAGCACACCGTTTTGGAATTTCATTTCACCGGCAAAAACGATCAATTAAATTTTTAGGATCAGAAATTGATCAGATAAAAGGAATTGGTCAGGGGACTTTAAAAAAACTTTTTCAAAAATTTAAAAGTATTGACCATATAAAAAAAGCTGATGGAAAAGAATTGGAAAAATTTATTGGTAAGGCAAAAACCGGAATTTTGCTCAAATATTTCAAAAATCATCCTGGATCAGGGAAAAATTAAACAAAATAACTTATCTCTTAATACATTAATAATCAGCCCATAATGCCGTGTTTAATATGTTTTTGAGCTTGTTTCCTTATAATATTTTTTCATTCGCTTGTAATACCTTGTGTAAATGATAAGGAGGGAAGGATGTGAAGAGAGAAAAGGGAAGAGGAGGAGAAGAGGTAATGAAGAAATGGAGAAATGAGGGGAAAAAGCCCGGGGGCTCAAAAGCTGAAAGTTCAAAGAGGGGGGAATTGATAAAATGAGTAAATGATTAAATGGGAAAAAATAAACAGTTGGATGAGAGTGTCTGTTATGCCTA
>CBDUZB010000228.1:0-1588 GCA_965371605.1 uncultured bacterium | reverse complement strand
TATGGTAACCCCTGCTTTAGTCATTGATGGAAATGTAATGGTAGCAGGCAAAATACCAGAGAAAGAAGGAATTAAAAGATGGATTGAGGAGGAATTAAAAAAATGAGATTATTAGCTGAATTTTTTCCGGAATTTAGTCAGAAATTTGACGAGATTGATGAACTTTATAAGGAAAAACGTACTATCGATGAAAAGACTTATCAGTTTATTTGTTTTGCACTGGCCGTTAAAAACAGGTCAGTCCCCTGTGTAAAAAAACATTTCAA
Source organism: uncultured bacterium (assembly GCA_965371605.1). Taxonomy (GTDB): domain Bacteria; phylum CBDUZB01; class JAGLHV01; order JAGLHV01; family JAGLHV01; genus JAGLHV01. Next base: position 1,322 of record CBDUZB010000228.1, on the reverse strand, counting down.
AGGTGCATTAGAAGCGGGTGCCACAGTAAAAGAAATCGCTTATATTATGGCTTTAACTTTCAGAGAGAGCGCCGGTGGGGATGATTGTTGGATTCACGATGCACTGGGAGATTATAAAGAATTAATGAAAAACAATATTAAGTGGAGCCCAAAATAATATAAAAAATAATATTTTTGAATTTAAATTAAATTACCTGCCTATATTATATATTTATTTTTTTCTGTGTCCCGAAAAAAAATAAATATATAATATAGGCAGGTAATTTACTATATTTACTCAGTTAACAATTTTTTAAAATAAGATGAACTTTTGGTTTCGAGTATTTCCAAGATAATGCTTTCGGTTACTTTTCCTACTCCGTTTATTCTTTTCAGTTCTCTCTTCATAAATGATAAAGGCTCTTTTATTTGTGAGACTGAATAGGCGGCATAACCGTAGGGAGAAGTTCTTCCTTTCAGTTTTAAAAGATAATCAATATGCTCTAATATTACTACCACTAAATCATTTTCTTCAAGTATATCTTTATAAAGGGCAAGAGGAATACGGGGAGGAATCTTATATTTTTTCACAATACTATTAAAGGTTAGATTTATGGAATTATAATACTCTTCTGCCGCTTCTCCCCACTTGTTTTTTTGATATATATTTTCATATTCCCCCATAAGTTTCTGATATTTATTTCTGAGTGTCTTAAAAAAATAATCTTTCTGCCTGCCTTCTTTTAGGGTCATTCCTCCGAAGATGATAAAGTCTAAGCCTGCTTCACTCGCCTTTCTTATGGTCTCTTCCATTAATTCTGGCGTGTCAGTTATAAAAGGAATAACCGGAAGTAAAAACATACCACAGGCAATCCCTTCGTTTTTAAAAAAGGTGAGAGTTTTCAATCTTTCACTGGGAGGTGGGACTCCGGGTTCAAAGATAGCGCTTATTTCATCATTTACTGAGGAGAAACTAAAACTCACTATCGCTCTATTTTTTTTGTTAATTTTTTTTAAAATATCGATATCTCTTTTAACAAGCGTTGATTTGGTCAGAACGTGTACGGGAAAATTGTATTCGCCCACAAGTTCAAGAGCTCTTCGGCTTAATTGATACTTCGCTTCAACTGGTTGATAGCTATCACCGACACCGCCACCTATCATAATAAAACTTCTTTTGAAAGGAGTATGTTTTCTTTTGGGGTCTAATTCTCGTCGTAAAATCTCAATGGCATTTACTTTAACAGTTACATCTTCCCCGAATTCTCCATCTACATAATAACCTTCTGCTCTCCCGTCACAATAGATACAATTATGAGTACAACCTCTGTACAAATTCATTC
>CBDUZB010000227.1:0-1608 GCA_965371605.1 uncultured bacterium | reverse complement strand
GTGATATCTTTTGGCGGCCGGTCACTGGTAATTACTATCTGTTTATTAGACTCATATAAAGTATTAAAGGTGTGAAAAAATTCTTCCTGGGTTCTCTCTTTTCCGGCTAAAAATTGTATATCATCAATTAATAAAACATCCACGCCGCGATATTTATCACGAAAAGCGACAGTGCGGTCATCCCTTATAGAATTAATCAGTTCATTGGTAAATTTTTCTGACGATATGTATAAGACTCTGGTTTTACCGTTTTGCCACTTTATATAATTGCCGATGGCTTGCATTAAATGAGTTTTACCTAAACCTACTTCCCCATATACGAAAAGCGGGTTATAGGCTTTTGCCGGAGACTGAGCTACCGCAAGACAGGCAGCGTGAGCAAAACGATTGCTATTGCCCACTACGAAATAATCAAAAGTATATTTTGGGTTTAAAAGAAGATTGGGATTTTTATAAAAAATATCTTCCTTTTTATCTTCCTTTTTAATTTTCTTTTTAGGTGTAGGCTGGGAAGGTGCGGAAAATTTTTGATCAACCGCCTTAAATTTTATTGTTAAATTATCATCTGAGCCGAGTGCCCCCCTTAAAATATCTTTAATAAACCCGGTATAATGTTTTTCTAACCAGTCTTTACTAAAGTCCCCGGGGGTTGAAATCACCAACTCGTTATCAGCGAATTTATTAATCTTTGTTTGGCTAAACCAGCTATTGTAAGCCTGGGGGCTTAATTCTTTTTTTATTGTTTCTAAAATCTTATTCCAAAGCTCTTCAATCTCCGCAAACTCCATATATAATACCGCCTTCCTGCATAATTAATATTTTTTTGTCATAACCCGATTATAAAAGTTTTATAGACCGAAAAAGAGTTATCAAACTATAAAATATTTACGGAAACCCATAAGTTATGGGGGTTTTATGAATTTTCCCCAAAGCTAACAACTGGCTGTGGAAAACCCCGGGAGAATTTTTCTATTAAATTTCAACATCTTTTTCAAGAAAATAAACTTTAATACTTTATTTATAGATTACTAAACAGCCAAAAGCAAAGGAGTCAAAGAGGTTATTAACAGTTTATTAACATTTGTGGATAACCCGGGTGAAAAACCAATTTATTTTGTACTTATAATAGCAAAATTTTTTTTATTAAGCAAAAATATTTTTTCGTATTTATATCTTCTTTCTCTTTTTTAATCCGGTGCCTTTCTGTTAGCGTAAACTTATGCCGGGGCATTTTAAAAAAGAAAAGAACGGTTAATTCTTTTCTTTCACACGACACGCGATATAAATATACTTTTTCCAGATACTTGACATTTAGAGTGCATTAAAGATATAATTTTTATTGAATTTTAAATTCGACATTTTAACAAAGAAGGAGAGAATTAGTTAAATGAAGCGGACTTATCAACCAAACACTAGAAAAAAACTGAAAGTACACGGATTTCGAGAAAGAATGAGCACTAAAGCCGGCCGCTTGGTATTAAAGAGAAGGCGTTTAAAAGGACGAAAACGCCTTACGGTATCCGGATAATCAAGTTTATAGACAGAAGAGAAACTTTGATAAAGAGAAAATTATCAAAAACCAGTGAATTTAAGAAAGTTTTTTCGGAA
>CBDUZB010000226.1:0-1625 GCA_965371605.1 uncultured bacterium | reverse complement strand
GACGGGCTTCCTCGGCATTTAGACGGGCTTCCTCGGCATTTAGACGGGCTTCCTCGGCATTTAGACGGGCTTCCTCCTTATCTAATTCATCTATCCTTTTTTGCCCCATAGCTACTTCTTTATCCCAAAAAGCAACGACAGAATCTAATGATCCATCTAATTGTCCCTCATATTCTTTTAATTCCCAGTGAAGAGGCATTAAACTTTCTAATTCCTCTTTCGCTTCTTTTTGTTGTTCCTTAGCTAAATTTTTTACCTTCTTTTTAGCTTTCCTCTTCCATCTTGCCCAGTATCCCACCTCTCTCCCGGTAATCCGTTCAATCCAATATATCGGAGGATCTAACTTTTTTATCTGTTTGGGTATGTCAAAAATAGGATTGTCCATTCGATTTGACAAATCGTAGAGCTTTTTTTTCCATTGCTGATATTTTTCTTTCTCTTCTGGCCTTTTCTTTCCTAAACTTGACAAATTTTTTTCTAACTCAAAATACTCTTTTAAATCATCCCTTAACTTTTCTAATATTTCTTTTTCTTCTTTGAAATATTTCATCCTGATTTCCTTTTTATTATTTATGGTTGTACCGGATTATATATAAAAAATAATCCAGGATAGATCAATGCCGGGGCTGTTCGTACCGATTGATAAATTACTTTTTTAGGTAATGTATCTATATATTGTTCTAAACTACTTTTTTCAACTTTCCCTTCTATTTCTAAGATTTTCTTATACCGGCTTAATCCTTTTTTAAAATATTTTAAAATACTTTCTGTAAAACTACTTCCTACTTCTTTTCGTATTACAGTTTTAATATTTACACCCCTGTCCTGTCCAATATTTTTTGTTTCTATTGTTTTATCCATTCCTACTTTTGTTTTATTAATATCTACTTTTGTTTTATCCAATCCTACTTTTGTTTTATCCATTCCTACTTTTGTTTTATCTAATCCTACATCCGTTATCGTACCTATTTTATTTGTTTTAGTATTTCCTAATTTTGTGGCTTTTGCGTATATTACCTCATCACTGGCAGAATCAATTCCCGGAATAGATTTTCCTTTCCATTGTGAAGATAACTTATTTATTATTTTACTCAATTTTCCTTTTGTTTTGCTATCCAAAGATTTCCAGAAAGAACTTCCTTTCATTTTTACTTTAACTTTTTCAATGTTTTTTGTCAAACCGTTTTTTATTGAATCCGTTGTTGTTTTTATTCCTTTTCCAATAACTTTGGGTACTTTTGTTACTTTGTTTTTTACCCCACTTATTTTATTCCCTGCCTTGTTTAGTAATATTTTTCCTTGCCCCATTTTTTCAAAATTAATTGCTTTTTTTACTGCGGAAGGGACTCGTAATTGATTAACATTTACTTTTTTGAGCCAACCTCTTACGCCTAATGTTACGGCTATCCCTACCCCCATCCCAATAACTTCTGCTATTACCGGTTTTACATCCATCTTCTTAAGAGTTTTTGCTGTTAGCCTATCGGCTAATAATCCCGAACCAAAGCTTAAAGGAGCAACAACTAAACAATATCCGGTTAATCCTAAGCCTGATAATATACCCGCATATTGAGCACCAACCAAACTACCATACGCTGTTTTTATTGCTAAGCGGGAACTTTTAG
>CBDUZB010000225.1:0-1633 GCA_965371605.1 uncultured bacterium | reverse complement strand
TCAAATTGTTTTCAACACTATTTTTACAATGGTTACAGGTCATGCCTTCAATTTTTATAGTTAAATATGTCATTTTGGTTTGATTCAGGTGGTTTGTATTTTGCAGTTTCATCAATTGATTTTTTCTACTTATTAGCTTCTGTATATATCCGTTAGCAATAAGTAATATCAGGGTTACACCTGAAGCAGTTTTTACCCAAAGAGGTAAAAGGTGATGTTCATGTCCGCTGGATAAATCAAAAGTTTTTTTAAACAAAAAGTCATTTGGAAAAAAGTAATTAACAATAAACCCGAAAATCAGTGCACCGGTAATTATTGAAAAAAGGTAATAAAAAAGAGTTTTTTTACCCAGTACTTTAGTAATAACGCTTATTGTTGCTGCATTGGTTGCAGGTCCTGCCATTAAAAAAACCAGAATTGCACCGGCTGATACTCCTTTAAGCATCAGTACAGCAGCAATTGGAACTGAAGCTGTTGCGCAAACATAGAGAGGAATAGATGCTAATAAAACAACAAACATCTGCACATACTCATTTCCAAGATATGAAGTAAAAAAATCATCAGGGACTATTACTGAAATAGCAGCTGCAATTAATAATCCTATAATCAACCATTTTGAGATATCCTGTAAAAGATCAACAAAAGCATACTTGAAAATACTCAAAATCGAATTTTTAGAAGTATTATTTTCAGGCTTAGTATTATTAATTAATTCAGGTTCAATACCTGAGGATCCTGCTTCAGTTTTGTTTATTAATATACCCCCAAAAACACCTGTAATAAAAGCAACAACCGGCCTTATAATAGCAAAAGGTAATCCAAGTAATGAGTATGTAACCATTACCGAATCAATTCCTGTTTGAGGCGTTGAAATCAAGAATGAAACAGTTGATCCTTTTGATGCTCCGTTTTTGAATAATGATATCCCGGTTGGAATTACTCCGCATGAGCAAAGTGGAAGTGGAATGCCAAACAGGGTTGCATTTACAACAGATTTATTGTTTTTTTTGCCCAGATACTTTGAAATATATTTCTGAGGAAAAAAAACATGCAATATCCCTGCAAACAAGAAACCCAATAGGAGGTATGGGGACATCTCGTTCAGAATACTGAAAAAATCGTTCTTAAAATCAATAATAATATTCATTGTTTAGTTATTATTTTCTTTTAGAATTTGTTCTGTATGCTCTTTTGTCCTTACTAGTTTTCTTTTAAAATATTATCATCATATTCAATCTCGAAACGTAATTTGTGTTTTGCTTCTTCCTGAGCCAACGCCAGAAAAACGTTTTTCAAATCACTGTTTGGGGCAATACCAGCTAAATCTGAGTACAGTTTAAATGCCGATTTCTCTTTTTTCATTGCCAGAATTAAAGCATCCTGGTATGACATATCGCTGGTAGCTTTAATATCAACCAGATAATCACCAATTTCCAAATCAAATACCTTTTCATCAGAAAACTCAAACGTTCCTTTCCTTTTGATATTAATAAGACGTTTTTTATGCCCCTTTTCTTCTTTGCTAAATTGAATAAAAACTTCGCGCATTGCTTGATTTTTCGATACATCAGCCAGATTTGTGTAAAAATCAACAGCTTCTTGTTCCGATTGAATAGCAAAATCTAAAGCATCG
>CBDUZB010000224.1:0-1664 GCA_965371605.1 uncultured bacterium | reverse complement strand
CTTTAGGAAAACCCCAAGAAAAGGTTGTGATTGAAAAGGCAAATTCAAAAGGAGATACTCAATATTGGAGAGATAATCAAGGTATACTTCATGTACCAAAAAAATCTTTGGAAAAAATTATTCTAGAATAGTTTATATAAGTCACAATAAAAATAGGCTCTTTCTAAGAGCCTATTTTTATTGTGTATATTTTGTAGTATTTTATTTAGGGATTCTTAATGAATATTATTTTTTTAAAAAACATTTAACTGTACTAATTTTAAGAAAGTAATTTATAATTTATAAAAACTGCAAGTAGTAGCATTAAAGTATTTACGAAATTTACAAAACAAAAAATCACAATAGATATATAAGGAGACAAGCATGCATCTAATTGGGATAGATATAGGTACTACCGGAATAAAAGTTATATTGTATAATACAGAGGGTAAAATTATCAAGGAGGACTGTGAGGAATATCCGGTAATTACACCTCGATCTGGATGGGTAGAATTGGATCCAAAAAAAGTATGGAAAGTTTTTAAGAAGAATCTTTATAAAGTAGTCAATAAATTTCCTGAAACAGATTTTGCTATGAGTTTTTCTGTTTTGGGTGATGCTGTAATACCGTTGAATAGAGATGGAGAAGTAATTTATCCGGCAATTCTTTCATCAGATGTACGAAGCGTAGATTATGTGAAAAAAATAGATGATTATTTCGGTAGTCGTAAAGTTTTTGATTTTGCCGGTCGATGGGCGCACACAATGTGTCCTTTAACCAAAATATTGTGGTTAAAAGATAATATGCCGGATATATATAAGAATTCTTATAAATTTTTAGATTATCTTGCATGGATTAATTACAAGCTGGGCTTTCAGGAAGTAACAGATCAGTCAAGTGCTGCCGCCACTCTTTACTTTGATGTCAATCAGAAAGATTATGCTTATGATGTTTTAAAATGGGCAAATATTTCCAAGAGTCAATTACCGGAAATAAAGAAAAGTGGTACATTTTTAGGTGCATTATCTGGTCATATGGCTGAACAATTGGGATTTCAAAAGGATGCTAATGTGAAAGTTTCTTTAGGAGCGATGGACCAGCAGTGTAATGCTTTAGGAACCGGAACAGTAAATCCCGGAAAAATATCATGTTCGACCGGTACAGTGGAATGTGCAACTATTATTTTACCAGATTCTATCTCGGATGATGATTTATTTTCACATCATTTATTTAAAGTTGCTACTGCAATTCCAGGGCAATTTGCGAATATGGCTTTTTCATGGACCGGAGGAGGTTCATTAAAATGGTTTAGGAATAATTTTTGCAACGAAGAGATGGTAATTGCGCGAAAACAAAACATTAACGCTTATGATTTAATCGAAGGAAACGAAAGACCTATTTCTGATGTTTTTTTCCTTCCTCATCTTGCCGGAAGTGGAACGCCCTGGTGGGATTCTCTTTCAAGAGGTGCTTTTTTAGGTTTAAATCTCGCTTCAACAAAAGCAAAAATGATAGATGCAATTATGGAAGGTGTTACTTTTAATTTAAATATTAGCTTAGAAGACTTAGAAAAATTGGGATTGAAAAAAGGAAATTTTGCAGTTATAGGAGGTGGTTCGAAGTCCGAAAAATGGAATCAATTAAAAGCAAATATTTTACAAAGGAAAGTTGTAAGTATGGTTCA
>CBDUZB010000223.1:0-1672 GCA_965371605.1 uncultured bacterium | reverse complement strand
TTTGAGGCGTAGCATGCAATACCTTTTCTAATAGTAGTCGGGGTTTCCATCCAATCTGTTTGATGAGGACGGTGGTCCATCTTTAACATTTCTTCTGGTGTTGGAACATCTGACATAGATTACTCCTTTTTCTCTTGTTCCTTTATTTCCTCTTGTTCTTTAGGTTCTTCCGGTTCCTTTGCAACAAGCTCTTTATCAACAGGCAGCCCGACTCCTATCATTTTTTCCCTGAATTCGTCTTCATATTCTTCGTAAGTATGAGTATGAACCGGATAATTCCACGGATTGACGTGTCTTCTGGCGCGGGTGTCTGTAGTCGTATTTCTTGTAGGACTTAAGAATATTCCTCCGAGATGCATGAGCTTGCTGAACGGAAAATATGCCAGAAGAATACTGACAAAAAAGAGATGAACATAAAAGACGCCTCCAACTCCTTCCGGTATGGTAAAACGAAAGGTAATCAGGCCCATGGCGAATTCTTTTATTTCTACGATATTTACCTTGGTAAAATAGCGCATCAGGATACCGGTTAAAGCTATGCCGAAAATTAAAAAGAGCGGAAAAAAGTCTGCGGCAAGGGAAATATACCTGACCTGGGGAATAAAGACTCTTCTTAAAAACAGATAGGTAACCGCTGCCAGCAGGACAATGCCGGATAAATATACACCGGGCAGGCCCCATTTATAAACATCATATAAAATCTCTATGCGGAAAAACCCGTCCATTTTTTCCAGCAACTGAATTAAAAAAGGAACCGGTTCGGTAAAAAACCGAAGATGCCTTATAATAACGGTAAGAAATGACCAGTGAAACGCCAGTGCTCCCAGCCACAAAAAGATTTCCAGTTGATAGGAAATCTTTGATCCCTCTTTCAGGCTCATCCGGGTATTTTTGAATAATGACCGGAAAAATAGAATCTCCAGAAGCATTCGGATAACAACACCTACTGTAGTGGTCGGGTTGTCGATGCTGTTTGGTTTGATCCAGGGAAGTGTTTTCTGCTGACCGCATGTTGTAGGAATTTTAAAGGGAACTGCCGAACGTGTCCATCCCATAACCCGGTAGATAAACCCGGCGATAAATATGATAATGGCCACATAGGGAATGACTATCCCAAAAAGAACGTGAAGGCCCAGGGCTTCAACTCCAATATAGGAAATCAGGAAGAGAACAACGACAGCAATGAGGGAATAAAGATATTTTACATTCATATAACGTTACCTCACTATTATAACGCTTTAAGATTAGGTGGATTGTCAGGAGCATCATCTATTAAACCTGCTCTTGCAAACGCACTATATATTTTGTTTCTTTCCGTAGTTACCTTTAATTCGTAAATTTTTTCTCTGCATTCAACGAAAATATCAAAAGCGATAAGGCTTAAGGTGTCGATTTTTGATTCAAATTGCAAAAATTCATTAAGAATTTGAATATCACGAAGCTCTTTTTGTAAATTTGTGATAATAACTTTTTTTAAAGAAAGGATAAATGATGTGGCTTCTGATGGGGAAAAATCCTGAACAGCTCTTATTCTAATGAGAGGATCCAGACAGGACTTTATTTTTTCATGATCCATCTGTAAGAGAAGTTCATCAAACAGTTTTTTTAAACCGCTAAAGATGGTATTTCCTACAGGGTTTGCAAAAGGATCTTTCTGCCGTTTAAAAAAATC
>CBDUZB010000222.1:0-1682 GCA_965371605.1 uncultured bacterium | reverse complement strand
TTGGAAAAAAGAGGGGATGTTTCAGTGTAAAGAGGATAAGAATAAGAAAAAATTTTATCTTTTGGAAATGTTTCCCTATCCTTCCGGAAAATTACATATGGGGCATGTGCGTAATTATACCATTGGTGATACCCTGCACCGTTTTTTGCGGATGAAGGGGGTTAATGTTCTTTATCCGATGGGTTATGATTCACTGGGATTACCTGCGGAAAATGCAGCCATTAAAAACGATTCTCATCCCCGGGTGTGGACTAAACGATGTATTTCTTCTATGCAGGAGCAACAGAAAAGATTAGGAATGGGTTATGACTGGGAAAGACTGGTCGTTACCTGTGATGAGGAATATTATCGTTGGAATCAATGGCTCTTTTTAAAGTTTTATGGGAAGGGCCTGGCTTATAAGAAAAAAGCCCTGATAAATTGGTGTCCTTCCTGCAAAACGGTATTGGCTAATGAGCAGGCAAAAGAAGGAAAATGTTGGCGGTGCAACGGTGAAGTAGAGATTAAAAATTTAGAACAATGGTTTTTTAAGATAACGGCTTATGCGGAAGAACTGCTGGATAGTTTAAAGGAATTAGATGGTTGGCCCCAGAGGGTAAAAACAATGCAGAAAAACTGGATTGGTAAAAGTGAAGGAACTCTCATTTATTTTGACATAAAAGATAGCCAGGAAAAAATCCCTGTATTTACCACCAGGCCGGATACCTTATATGGAGTAACTTTTCTTAATTTTGCCTGTGAACATCCACAGGTTTTAGAGTTAATTAAAGGGACAAAATATGAAAAAGAAGTAAAGGAATTTATTAACCGGATAATAATCGAAGATAAGTTTACCCGTACTGCCGAAGACAAAGAAAAAGAAGGAATATTTACCGGGCGTTATGCCATTAATCCTGTAACAGGCGAAGAAATTCCTATTTTTGTAGCTAATTTTGTTTTAATGGATTATGGAACCGGAGCCGTAATGGCTGTTCCCTGTCATGACCAGAGGGATTTTGAGTTTGCGGTTAAGTATAAGCTTGATTTAAAAGTAGTAATTACTCCCCCGGATAAACAATTAAATTCGGATAAAATGAAAGAGGCATATATAGAGGAAGGGGTAATGGTTAATTCTGAAAAATTTACCGGAATGAAAAGTACAAAGGCGCTCGAGGAAATTACCAAACATTTGGAAAAAGAAGGAAAAGGAAAAAAAACAGTGAGGTATAAATTACGGGATTGGTTGATTTCCCGTCAGCGTTATTGGGGAGCACCGATACCGATTATTTATTGTGATAAATGCGGGGTTGTACCGGTTCCTCAGGAAGAGCTTCCGATAAAATTACCCCAAGAAGTTAAATTTACCGGAAAAGGAAATCCTTTAGCTCATTGCGAAGAATTTGTATGTTGTAAGTGTCCTCAATGTCAGGGTGAAGCCCGCAGGGAAACCGATACTATGGATACCTTTGTCGATTCTTCCTGGTATTTTATGCGTTATTGTTGTCCCTGTGAAACGACTCTCCCTTTCAATAAACAAGCAATCGAATATTGGATGCCGGTAGACCAGTATATCGGGGGGATAGAACATGCTGTTTTACATTTACTCTATGCCCGTTTTTTCACTAAGGTTTTAAGGGACATAGGATTGCATAATATAGATGAACCGTTTAAGAAACTGCTTTGTCAGGGTATGGTCATTAAAG
>CBDUZB010000221.1:0-1755 GCA_965371605.1 uncultured bacterium | reverse complement strand
TAAATTTTTGGCGGAAGAGGTTTTTAAGGCTAAAGGACTAAATAAGGATTTATCAGTAAAAGATATGCAAACAGATGTTCAATATATGAGGGAGACAGTAAAGGATGTAGGTGATATGACAATAAAATTGTTGACGGAATTGTCCCAAAAAGATGGATTGGATTTTTATGCAAAGGCAAAACTGAAATTTAAAATACATGAAATTAGGGAAGGGCTGGATGGTTATAAGGACTTAAAATTTGAAAAAGGAGAGATGACTCTTTCTTTTGGAGAAGTCAGAGGTTTTAGTGATATGGTTAAGGTAGCTAAAAGTTTGGTCGATAGAGGAGAAGGACGGGAAATTATTTTGAAGAGCAGGGTTAGGAGTTCAGACTATAAAGTAGAAACAGTGAGGGTAGAGCAGTCAGCCAATAAAGTGAGGATGGAAGTAGAGAGCAGGGCGGATATTGCCGATGTGTCGATTAGGGTTGATAGAGCGTTTGCCGATGGCAAAATAAAGGATGTTGCTATTTTAATGCCGGATAAAATGTCCAGGCAAAATCACGAGCAGTTAGTTGAATGGAGTAATATTGCCAGAGATAAAGGGATTACTTTTACTATTGTGGTTAATACGGTTAATAATCAGCAAATACTTTGGACTCCGATAATTAATAATGCCAATAATCAACAGGTAACCTGGACTTCTCCTGATTTAAGAGACGCTTATAATAAAAGGGTAGTAGAGCCGCTTTTAAATTCAAAAGAGCAAAAAATTCCTTTGATGACATCGGAGATACGCTCCCGGAAAATACAGGAATTTAAATTTAAACCTGAACAATTGAAAAATATGAATCGGGAATTAAATCTTGTCACACAAACGAAACTTTTTGACCAACTCAAAAGCCCAAGGAATCAAAAAATAGTAATTCGTGTGCCTTCAAAAAATGGCGTGAAAATAAAGAACAAGATAATAGATGATTTGAATGTCTATTTGTATTCTATAGCGAAAGATAAAAAAATGCCCATAAAAGAAATAGTAAACGAATTGGGAATACGGCCTTTTTCCATAGTTGATGGAAATGGGGTTACTATTTTTACTACAGCGGTGGCTAAAATAGGAAAAATAAAAGGAATAGAGGTTTTGTCGGTGACCGGTAAGCAAATTGATAATTGGATAGACTTTGCGGTTTTAAAACGCACTTTAAAGGATCATGCCAGGGCACCGGATGTAGAAAGAATGGTGCTTAATGTACCCAGAGAGATTAGTAATGAAAAATTACTGATATTAAAGAAAACATTGGACAGTACGGATAAGAGCTATATTATTGTTTGGGGAAAAACGGTAAAGACCAGGGAGATAGCTATAGTTAAGGAGCAGGGAGTAGAAATACCCTGTATTAATGATGTGGAACTTCGGGCATGGGTGGAAAAACCCTTAATAGAACGGGCTCTTAATCTTGAGCAACAGAGAGAGATAATAATAGAACAAATAGACAGTCAACAACAAATACCTTCTTTGCGAGGCATGCAGGAACAGATGCACCAGCAGATGCAGCAACAGCCGTTCATTATCCCGGGGATAAATTTCGGGGTTCCTTTTACTAAACTTAAGGGGACATTGGAAATTAGGCAGGGAATATTGGAAACGAGCGGAAGGGTGTATACTTATGACGTAATAAGAATAAACTCGCTTAATAACAACAATATGAAGGAGGTGAAAGCGGAAATTGGCCGGATAACGGAGAATTCCGATTATGTTAATATAGAATTACCTGC
>CBDUZB010000220.1:0-1788 GCA_965371605.1 uncultured bacterium | reverse complement strand
TATGTAAATTTGCAGTGGGTTTGATGTATTAAAGAAGACTTTGGGGTTGATTATTCTAAAAGCAATTATTCTTCTTATGCTTTGAGAATAATTCATAACGGATTAAAAAAAATAAAATATTCTAAATAATTTCTAATAAACTTTCAAGGTGTTTTAATAAAGGATTTTTATGTTTTCAAATATTTCCTCAGGAGCAGTTTTGGGTATAGATGGTTATTTAATAAGGGTAGAAATAGATATTTCTCCGGGGCTTCCTACTTTTTCTATTGTGGGACTGCCCGACACCGCAGTAAAAGAAAGTAAGAACAGAGTCGTAGCCGCTATCAAAAATTCCGGTTTTAATTTCCCGGTAAAAAAAGTTACAGTTAATTTAGCTCCTGCCGATATAAAAAAAGAAGGAGCCGCTTTTGATTTGCCGATAGCTTTAGGGATTCTTTTTGCTACGGAACAAATAAAAGTTTCTTTCCGGAAAAAATATCTTTTTTTAGGAGAATTATCTCTGGATGGAAAGATCAAAAAAGTAAAAGGTGTTCTACCCATTACTTTAACGGTAAAAGAAGAGGGTTTGAAAGGAATTGTTTTGCCGGAATCAAATAAGAGTGAAGCAGGGGCAGTGAAAGGCATAGAAATAATTCCGGTAAAAAATTTAAGGGAAACAGTGGAATTTTTGAGTGAAGAAACAAATATTCCCTGTTTTTGTTTAAACATAGAAGAGGTTTTTCAAACTAATTCCCTGTACGAACTTGATTTTCAGGATGTAAAAGGGCAGGAATATGCTAAAAGGGCGCTGGAAGTATCTGCCGCCGGGGGTCATAATATTTTAATGATCGGGCCTCCAGGTTCAGGAAAAACGATGTTAGCCAAAAGAATTCCCACTATTTTACCGGAAATGACTATTGAAGAATCTATCGAAACAACTAAAATTTATAGCGTGAAGGGGATGATGCCTTATAAGTTAGCACTTATAGCCACTAGAGCTTTCCGTTCTCCCCATCATACTATTTCAGATATTGCTCTTATCGGAGGGGGAACCAACCCCAGGCCGGGAGAAGTAAGTCTTTCCCATAATGGTGTTCTTTTTTTAGATGAACTACCTGAATTTCATCGTAATGTTTTGGAGGTTTTGCGACAGCCTTTGGAAGATGGGATGGTTACTGTTTCCCGTGCTGCCGGTTCTCTGTCTTATCCGGCCAGATTTATGCTGGCAGCGGCAATGAATCCCTGTCCTTGTGGATTTTATGGCGATTCTAATCGGGAATGTACTTGTACCCCTTTTCAAATTCAAAGGTATATGAATAAAATTTCAGGGCCTTTGTTAGACCGGATAGATATTCATGTTGAAGTTCCCGCTTTAAAATATGACGAATTAACTAATAAAAAATACGGGGAAGGTTCTTTAAATATTAGAGAAAGAATCGTTCAGGCACGAAAAGAACAACAGGAAAGGTTTAAAAATCATAAAAATATTTACTGTAATGCGCATATGCAGTCAAAACAGATTAAAAAATACTGTTTGGTGAATAAAGAAGGGGAACTTCTTTTGCAAAATGCGATTGCAAATTTAGGCCTTTCCGCGCGAGCGTATGACCGTATTTTGAAAGTAGCTCGCACTATCGCTGATTTGGAAAAGTTTGAAGATATTCAATCAGCACATATTGCTGAGGCAATTCAATATCGTAGTTTAGACCGTAATTTTTGGATGCAATGAAAAATACAGATAAACGACAACAGATAGTCCATAGTCGACAGTCGATAGTCCATAGACAAAGACAACAGACGAAAGACGAA
>CBDUZB010000219.1:0-1802 GCA_965371605.1 uncultured bacterium | reverse complement strand
TAAAAAACCAGGCTTGAAAAAGACTTAAAAAAAGAATGTGATTAAAAAATGAAAAATAGAATAATTCTTGACACTGCTGATTTATTAAAATGATTGACATTTTTGGACGATTTGGATATAATAACGGTGTGCTGTTGAATTGAAATTAAAGCTGAAGGTGGAGGAAAGGAGAAGAAAATAATGGTTAAAAAAGTGGAAAAGGAAGGGAAGAAAGCCGGAAGAAGTAAGAAAGTAAAAAGTATAAAAAAAGGAGTTCAAGGAAAGCAAAAGATAAATAAAAAAGAAGAGAAGGTGAAAGGGTCTATAAGGGAAGAGATAAAAGAACACTTGAAAGTTGTGGAGGAAAAATTGAAAGATCCAAAGACAAAAGAAGACTTTAAAAAAATGGTAGAAAAAACAGAAAAAGGGCTAAGAACTTTTGGGGCTAAAATTTTAGAATTAGCTGAAGTGGTAAAGGACGACACTATTTACGGTGCACAAATAGGAAAGTTAAAACTGAAAGTAATGGACCTTGAATCAAAGAGAATGAAAAAGCTAAGAACTCTGGGAGAAACCGTATATAAATTAGTACAGGAGGAAAAACTGGAGGATTCCCGGGTAAATGATTTGTGTAAGCAACTTTTAGCTATAGAGGAAAGTATTCGCAAGTATCAAGAAGAAATAAAAGTGACGGGTAAAAAATTTAAAAAATTAAATTTTTAAGTTATTGTTTAAGAAATAAAAGTATATTTTATTGGGGGGCTGGGAGAACGCATCCTCGGCAGGGATGAGGTCATGGTTCAAGCCCGATTGCCTCCGCCATAAAATGTATAGGGATAGATATCAATGAGAGTAATTACGAAAGAGTTGTCTTATAATTCACGGGGAAATACGGATATAATTGAACTCAGTACTGATTTGGAAAAATTATTAGGCGAGCAAGAGATAGATTCCGGATTGATGACTGTTTTTGTAGTCGGTTCTACTGCCGGGATAACTACTATTGAATATGAAAATGGGTTAGTGGAAGATTTTCAAAAGATGTTTGAACGGTTGATGCCTCAGAACATAAGATATGCGCATGATGACAAATGGCATGATGGTAATGGGCATGCTCATATACGTGCCTCCTTATTAGGTCCTTCTTGTCTAATTCCTTTAGTTAAACATAAACTTTGTTTAGGTACCTGGCAGCAGGTAATTTTAGTTGATTTTGATAACCGTCCGAGGAAAAGGAAAATAATCGTTCAGATAATGGGGGAATGATAAAAGACAGACAAAAGAAAAAGATAAAGGATAGTCCATAGTCCACAGTCGATAGTCCATAGATAACAGATAACAAACGAAAGACGAGAGACGAGGGACGACAGACGAAACAAAGACAAAGACAAAGACAACAGATAACAAACGAAAGACGAAAAGACGAAAAGACAAACAAAAGTCCATAGACAACAGATAACAAATAACAGAAAGTTATAAGTTACGAGTTATTAGTTATGAGTTAACAAATAAAAAACAGGCACAAAGGCATCAAGGCAAACTACAGTTATAAGTTAACAAACAAAGACAAAGAACTGTGTCATAATCAATTTTTGGTAGTCGCAGGCTTTAGCCTGCGGAAAAATTCTGATGTCACGCAGGCCAAAGGGCCTGCAACTACAAAAAAACAAAAGACTAAAAACACCCTCACCTTAGTCCTCTCCCGTCAAGGGAGAGGAAAATAAAAGACAAAGACGGGTTTTCCCCTTTGGAAAAAGGGGGGGATTTATGACTATTTGTGATATCGATTGTAAGGCAGGAAAATTAAAATGTTTTTGAGTTTA
>CBDUZB010000218.1:0-1822 GCA_965371605.1 uncultured bacterium | reverse complement strand
TCATGCCCTATGGGCTTATACCAAAGCCGGCCCCTCTGGGGTCGGATTTTTACTAGGTTTTGAACAAGGTAAGAAAAAAGGAATCGAGCAGGCGACGGAATATATTATTCAGCAGAAAGGCGCTTCATCTTCTAATGCTATTGAAAGCCAAATTGATGGGGATTATAAAGGATGGGAAGGGGGAAACGATTGTCAAACTGATAAATGGTCAAATATGGCAACAGACAGAATATTACTACCATTATCACTATGCATTCATGCCTAAGGTGCTAATTCTTAGATCAGGCTCTTTATACAAAATGAAAGTCGATGGTGTTGATAAAGCTGTTGGTGTAACCAGATTAAAATGAAATGGGTGGCATAATCGGGTAAGGGGGAGTTTTTCTCCTCCCCACACCACATAGCAAGCGGGTCCGCACAGGGCGTGGCTACTACCAGACAGCCTTTTTTTACGTCAAAACCTTAACATCATTTCCCCACTTCGCTTTCAATCTATAATCATTACAAGGTTTCTGTACATACAGAAATTCTTCCCTCACACATCCCTTCCCACTGCCGTGCTCAAACCAAGTAAGCATCATCCCGCTATTATTTAAAGGGTAAATATTATAGTAAAATGATGGCTATTGTAAATGTATTTGGGAGGTTATAGGGATTTTAAGGCTTACGACCTGTAAACTGCGGAATATAATCTTAATTGATTTTTCCTTGGCAAGACTGTATGTTGATAAGGACGGTGCTTTTATGATTTGTATTTAAAAGAAACATGTCCACCTGAAATTTAAGATGTCATGAAGGTATCTGAACTTCAAAATATCTGGAGAAATAGCCTTCAATGGGGTTATCTGGTTTTCTGTTTTAATATCCAAATTGTTGAAATATACAGTTAGAAAAACTGTTTTTGGGCTAATTTTTGGACAACAATCATAGAAACTGTTGGAATAGACAGAAACTGTATAATAACTTGTTATAGCCGCTGTTTCTTTACCCTCATTTACCAAACAAAATGGCGGAAAAAATTGCCTCTATTTTTTCCCGCCACTTTTTTACTCTACGCAAAACCTTTAAAACCCCGACTTTCCTCTATCGTTTTCAAACTAGACTTTTCTAGCGTAAATTCTTAGTATCATTGTTTATTCTTGACATCCCAAAACCAATTAGTTAGTTACAAGAAATCACCCTGATAGAAGATAATGAGGTCTGTAATTAGTCATAAACTTAAACCTTAATAGTAGATTTTAAAATTATGGAAACTATCCATATTAGATATGAAAGCTCAGTATTAGAACTTGTTAAAGATACACTACATAACCCCCATATAAACATTATGGATTTTTTAATTTGGAGCGGATCCAGACCCGATGAGGCAATTATAGATTGTGTTAAAAAACTCCACTCAAAAGGAATAATAAATAAAGACCAATTTCAAGAAATTGAAGAATTAAGCAACACTTTATGCAAATCAATATTTAAAGCGGACAACACGTTGGATAAACTTGAAAAAGTTTTGGACGAAATAAGGGTGATAGAAATTTTAAGAATTCCTTTGAATATAGATAACAATTTAAAATAAAAAAGAATCGGTAACAAGATGAAACTAACAAAGCATGCACAAAAAAGAAAGAGTCAGCGAGGGTTTTCCGATTTCTCATTAGAAATAATTAATAAATTTGGGTGTTGTGAAATAGCACCTGGAGGGGCTTTAAAAATATCCTTTGGAAAAAAGGAATCTCAAAGATTAATTGAAGAGCTCAAAAAAATTATCCAGTCACTTGATAGAGTAAAGGGAGGAAGAATTATAGAGAAAAATGGATACGTTCTC
>CBDUZB010000217.1:0-1863 GCA_965371605.1 uncultured bacterium | reverse complement strand
ACATATTAACGAAGACCTTGATCTGGCCAATTCGGATACTTCAAAATATAAAGAAGTCCTCACTCAGGTAGCGGCAATTACTCCCAAAGAGTCAGTAATATTTTTAAAGAACAAAAAGAATTTAGAAGAGATTATAAAATATTTCGAAGCCGATATTATCTTAATAGAAGGTTTTAAAAAGGAGAAGACTTTTCCTAAAATTGTGTGCCTAAAAGAGGAAAGCGAGAAGGCCGAATTGTTTGATGGATTACAGCTTTGCACAGCCGGTTTTGTTTCTAAAGGGGTAGATCCGAAACTTTACGATTATAATATTTTAGATGATGAGGATATCAAAAAGATAGCAGAAGTAGCCTTTAACAAATCATTTAAATTACCTAATTTGAATTGTGGGGGATGTGGATATCAAGATTGTTATGGTTTAGCTCAGGAGATTGTTAAAGGAAATAAAACTCTCGATGATTGTCCTTCTTTAGAACCTTCAACTTTGGTAAAAGTAAATGGGAAGATAATTTCGATGAATTCCTTTATAGCAAAAATTGTAAAAAACACCATTACCGGGCTTTTATCCCCCTTGAAAGGTTTTGTTAAAGGAGATATTGAGATAAAGATAAAGAAAAAATAAAAACAGTATATAGTAAAAGAGAATTAGCGTGGAGCGTGCAGCGGGTAGCGTATAGTTTAAGAGCGAAAAACGAAAAACGAAAAGCGTAAAACCATAGCTCAAAATTTAAAATTAGGATAAAAAAAGAAGCCAGAAGCCAGGAGTCCGATGTAGGGGCGCGATTCATCGAGCCTGAAAAGACGGGTTGGACAAATCCGACCGCTACATTAATATATATTTATAATAATAATCGCAATACAAATTGCACATCACGCGATACGAGAGAACAGTTTTGAGTTTTGAATTATGGTTTTTCGTTTTTCGCTTTAAATTTTTAATTTTCATGGAGGTGACTCTTAAATGTCAGTAGTAGCGATTAAACCAAAAATAAGTAACAAAAAAGAGATAAAAGAAGAAATAATTTATGATGCCATAATAATCGGAGGCGGTCCTGCCGGTTTAACCGCAGGTATTTACCTTAGCCGGGCCAGAATGGATACTTTATTAATTGAAAAAGCCATGCCTGGTGGGCAGGCAATCCTTACCGAGATTATTGAAAATTATCCTGGCTTCCCTCATGGTATTACAGGACCTGAACTAATGCAAAAAATGGAGGAGCAGGCTGTCCGATTTGGCTTGAAAATAGAATACGGGGAAGCTGTAGAATTTAAAATAAAAGAAGACGCGGAAGATAAAGTAAAAATAGTAAAAATCAATAATCAAGAATATAAAACCCTAACTATTATTTTGGCTTCCGGAGCAGAGGCGAGTAAATTAAGAGTCCCCGGAGAAGAGGAATTAAGGGGGAGAGGAGTATCTTATTGTGCTACCTGTGATGCTCCTTTTTTTAAGGACCAAAAGATAGTAGTGATTGGTGGAGGAGATACAGCAATTGAAGAGACTTTATATTTAACTAAGTTTGTTCGGGAAGCAACCATTGTTCACCGTCGGGATAGATTAAGGGCAACTAAGATATTACAGGAAAGAGTTTTTGCTAATAAGAAAATAAATTTTGCCTGGGATTCAGTAGTAACAAAAATATTAGGCAGCGAAAAAGTAGAAGGCATTTTGATTCAAAACAAAAAAACAGGTAAAGAAAAGGAAATTCCTTGCCAGGGTGTTTTTATTTTTGTGGGGAATGTACCCAATTCAAAATTTTTAAACGAGTTGGTAAAATTAGATCAAAAGGGCTATATTTTGACTGATGGTAATATGATGACCTCACAAGAAGGTATCTATGCCTGCGGAGATGTTAGAAAAAA
>CBDUZB010000216.1:0-1891 GCA_965371605.1 uncultured bacterium | reverse complement strand
TTTTGATAAAAAAATCAACTACCCCGCAGCAAGCTGACAAGGAATTAAACACTCGACCCTTCGCTCTCTTCGTTCTCTCAGGATCAATTCGACTACATAGTTTTTGTCGGCTACGCCGATAAAAACTCTAAGTCCTTTTTGTATTTAATAAAACCCTTCGCTCTCTCAATATCAATTCGACTACATAGTTTTTCTCAGCTACGCCGATAAAAACTCTAAGTCCTTTTTGTATTTAATAAAACCCTTCGCTCACTCAGGATCAATTCGACTACATAGTTTTTCTCAGCTACGCTGATAAAAACTCTAAGTCCTTTTTGTTAAATAAAACCCTTCGCTCTCTTCGCTCACTCAGGATCAATTCGACTACAGAGTTTTTCTCAGCTACGCTGATAAAAACTCTAAGTCTCATTGAAATTAAAAGCCAATTTTTTTATTGTCATTTCCCATTATTTTTATAGTTCCAAATTGTTTTTCATATTTTTTTATATTATCTTCCAACGCATAAAAAAACCGTTTTGCATGCCCGGGACTAATAATCACCCGGCTTCTCACTTTTGCTTTCGGCGATTGCGGCTGTAAATAGATAAAATCCACGGTAAATTCCGCTTCTGTATGAGAAATAGATGCTAAGTTGGAATAAATTCCTTGAGCAATTGCTTCATCCAGATCAATTTTTATTTTAATTTGTCTATCTTTATTGTCTTCCATCATTCCTCCTCTTTAACTTTCACTTATGTTAGCTTTTACTTTATTTCATAATTCCTTTTAACTCTTTATGATAAATACTAAAAAATGCCTGTACACATCGCGGATCGAATTGAGCACCCGCTTTTATTTCTATTTCCTTGAGCGCCATTTCGTCTGACAAAACATTTTGGCGATATGGCCTCTCCGAGGTCATTGCATCAAAAGCATCAACGACTGCAATAATTCGGCTAGCCAAAGGAATATCTCTTCCTTTCAATCCAGCCGGATACCCGGTTCCATCAAACCTTTCCTGATGATGCCGTATATATGGGATAACTTCCTCTAACTGTTTTATTGAATTTAAGATTTGTGCACCCATTTCAGGATGCTTTTTAATTTTTGCCCATTCTTTTTCCGTTAAGCGCCCTTCCTTCATTAAAACGGCTTCGGGAACACCTATTTTGCCTACATCATGTAATAAAGCAGCTATCTCTACATTCCTTTTTTCTTTTTCTGACAGCCCTAAATTATTTGCAATTAGCACAGTATATTTTCTAATTCTCTCACAATGCCCTCTTGTGTAAGGATCTTTGGCATCTATTGCTTCGGCAATAGATTTTATCGTAGACAAAAAAAGATCTTCCAAATCCTTGTATAACTTAGCTTTTTCGATAGCCATAGATGATTGTTTTGCCAAAGAACTGCAAAGCCGAACATCATCCGCAGTAAAATTATTTTTTTTCTTCTTATTAATCGCCTCTATTACTCCTACTGTTTTGTTTCCTACTTTCAAAGGAATACAGAGTATTGATTTTGTTTTAAATCCTGAAATATGGTCTACTCTTTTAGCAAAACGAGGCTCCCGGGAAACATCCGGAATCAGAAGTATCTTACCATTTTCGACTACCCACCCGGCAATGCCTTCCCCTTTTCTTAAATGAATTTCTTCCAAATTTTTTTCTTTTTCTCCGGGTGCAGCAACAAAAAACAATTCTTCATGTTCTTCATCTACTAACAGTACCGAAGCGGCTTCCGCATTTAATAATTGCATAGCCAAGGACATAATCGTATTCAAAACAACCCTTAGATCTAAACTGGAATAGACTATTTCCGTAGCTCTAAAAAGTTTGTTTAATTTTTCAATTTTTTTTTCTGCCCGGTCAAAAAGAAAGGATTTTTCAATAATTACCGTAATGTTATCCAT
>CBDUZB010000215.1:0-1900 GCA_965371605.1 uncultured bacterium | reverse complement strand
AGGAGAATTTAAAAATGAAGAATACCATATTGGTAGTTGATGATGAAAGAAGTATTCGCTATTCGTTGCGAAGAACATTGGAAGAAAAAGGAATTAAAATTTTGGAAGCAAAGAAGGGTGAGGAGGCTATAGATATAATTCAAGAGGAAGAAATCGACTTGATATTAATGGATGTCAGAATGGCAGGGATGAGCGGGTTGGATACTTTGCAGAAAATTAAAAAGATTAATCCCAAAATGTTAGTCATTATGATGACAGCTTACGGAACAACAAAAACCGCTATTGAAGCAATGAAGTTTGGTGCTTTTGATTATATTTTAAAACCGTTTGATATTCCTAAAATGTGGGAATTGATAGTAAAAGGCTTACAGACTAACCAGTTAATGAAAAGCAGTGTGTCTTTTGAGAAAAAAGAAGAGGAAATAGATGTTGGCACAGAATATATTATCGGTAATTCTCCTCAAATGCAGGAAGTTTATAAATTGGTAGGGCAGGTGGCGGAAAAAGATGTTACGGTTTTATTGCGAGGTGAGAGCGGGACAGGAAAAGAATTAATTGCCAGAGCTCTTTACCAGCATTCAAAAAGAAATAATCAACCGTTTTTAGCCATAAATTGCGCGGCAATCCCGGAGGCATTACTGGAAAGTGAGTTGTTCGGCTATGAAAAAGGTGCTTTTACTGATGCTCAGGTACGCCGAATTGGGAAATTTGAACAATGTAACGGTGGAACTATTTTTTTAGATGAAATAGGGGATATGGCTCTTATCACCCAGGCAAAAATCTTAAGAGTTCTTCAGGAGAAAGAAATTACCCGACTGGGGGGGAATAAAGCAATAAAGATAGATCTAAGACTGATTGTTGCTACCAATACGGAGTTGGAAAAAGCAATTGAAGAAGGCAAATTTAGAAAAGATTTGTATTATCGGCTAAATGTAGTTACTATAAAATTACCATCTTTGGAAAGTAGAAAAGAAGATGTTTCACTCTTAGCCCGGTATTTCTTAAAAAAGTTTAACAGCGAATTAGAAAAAGATATTAGGGATATAAATTCGAAAACAATGGAAAAGCTCATTGAGTATAGCTGGCCGGGAAATGTAAGGGAATTAGAAAATGTAATTAAAAGAGCATGTGTTCTTTGTAAAGGAATGCATATTTTACCCGGGGAGTTGTCACTTGATTTAAAAGAAGGCAACTTAATAGAAATAAAAGGAAAAAAAAGTAAAGGGGGTTTGGAGGGACTGTTAGATGAGCTTTATAGTGAAATTTTAAATAATCCCAAGAAAAATAGGGATGGGATTATGATTCTTATAGAAAAAGGATTGGTTCTTCGAGCGCTTCAGGAAACGAAAGGAAATCAACTTCGGGCAGCTCAAATCCTGGGAATAAATCGTAATACTCTGCGCAACAAGATAGAAAAATACCGGATTAAAATAGATAAAGATGTTAAGATTTAATCAAAGTGTTAAAAAAAAAGCATAAAAAAGTTAAAAAACACAAAAAAGACAGGCACAAAGGCATCGAGGCACAGAGGCACAAAGACAGAAACGACAGTTATAAGTTACGAGTTATTAGTTATAAGTTTAAAAAAATTAAAAGACAAAAACAAAGATAAAAGACAGTTAAAAGACAGGCACATAGACAGAAACTACAGTTAAAAAACTAAAAGACAGTCCATAGTCCACAGTCGATAGTCCATAGATAAAAGACGACAGATGACAGACGAAGGACGACAGACGAAACAGAGATAACAGACAACAGATGAAAGACAGATAAAAGACAGGCACAGAGACGGAAACGACAGTTATAAGTTATTAGTTATGAGTTATAAGTTAACTACAAAAAAACAAAGATAAAAACTAAACACCCTCACCTTAATCCTCTCCCCTCAAGGGAGAGGAAA
>CBDUZB010000214.1:0-1916 GCA_965371605.1 uncultured bacterium | reverse complement strand
GATGATAATGAAAAATTGCGTAAAAATATGCTTGATATTCTTCAATTAAAAGGATATGATGCCGATGGGGCTGAAAATGGGTATCAAGCCATAGAAGCAGTAAAGGCGCATCAATTTGATGTTGTTCTTTTAGATATTAAAATGCCGGGAATAAATGGAGTAGATACTTTAAAAATTTTAAGGGAAATTGTTCCCGATATAATGGTTATAATGATTACCGCTTTTGCCGACGACGCTTTTTATAAAGAAAAACTGAAAAATATTAATTTTAAAATTATCCAAAAACCTATAGATATGAACAAATTGTGGGTTTTGTTGGAAAAGATAAATAATTGATTCTGCTCATCTTTTCAATTGAACTTTTTCTTTATGTCTGCTATAATCAATACTTATCAAAAAGGAGGAGCAATGATACAAATAATAAGTGACAAACAAAAAATATTGTTTCCAATATTTGTTGTTTGTTGTTTGTTGCTCGTGGGGGTGGGAGTAGGCAGGGGAGTAACTGTTAATTGGTATGCTGAGGATGTAAACGGGAATGATTGTTTATCTCCTGGAACGACAGAGCAGTTAATATTAAAATTAAGAGCAGAAAATGCTGGAGGTGCTGACCATAATGTAAATGTAATCACTGTTACATCTACAGGAAATCCTTTGAAAATAGAAGATGTTATTTCCAATACTGTAAAACTATGGAAAGATATTGTGGATAATTGGGAAGGAGGAAATGCGGTATGTATAGGTACAAGTACTTTTTCCAGTGATACTCCTTCTAAAATTGTATTTTCTCCTTTGGCTGATTCTGTACCTTCAGGACTTAACCGTTATTTTTATGTAACCTATGATTTAAGAACAAGTGTTACTGATAGGCATACTATTGATGTAGAGATTAGTAATACTACTGATATTGCTATGGATGAGGGGGGCACAGTAGTTTTTCCTAACGGTGCACCGCTTAATTCTTCAGGTTCACCTGGTTACGACACTATTAAAGTTATCGCAACCGGCTATACTGTCGATACTATACCCGCTCAAATAGCCGGTAGGCCCTTTGGTGTAAAGATACAGATGATAGATGGGGATGGTAATCTTGATTTAGATTATACAGGTGGAATGGTGTTTGTAACCGGAGCCGGAGGAGATTTTGCTCCCACACCAGCTCCAGACGGAACTACTCCGTCCTATCCACCGGCTGAAACCTGGCAGGGCCTTAGTGACAGGGGAGAAAAAATATTCCCGGTTATTTTATATAAAAAAGAGACAGGTAGAAAATTAAAAGTAAGCAATGAAGGAGAAGAAAGAGAAACTAATCCTTTTACTATACAACCGGGAATTAAATTTAATTTTTCCTTACCACAGAATATGCCGGTGGAAACGTCGGCGGATATCAATGTAGAGGTATATGAACCTTATCAAAATGAATTTGTTTACACCGGGACAGCACAGTTTACTTCTACTGATAATCAGGCAACTTTACCGGGAAATTATATTTTTAGCGCAGGAGAGACCAGTAAACTTTTTAGCAATGGAATAACCTTTGGGACGGTTGATAATCATACCGTAACTCTTACGGATACCATTGTTTCTAATATTACTGGGACACAGACTGTTATAGTACAGTCTGAAAATGCGGGATATCGCTCAATAAATTATCCTAATCCCTTTGACCCACATCAGGGGACAACCACTATTCAGTTTTATATGAACGGAGAGGGAAAGGCGAAGGTAAAGATTTATACCCTCACCGGAAATTTGGTAAGGGAATGGGATGTAGAGGCACATGCAGGAATTAATACTGCCTTTCAGTGGGACGGACGGGATAAAGACGGTAATATGGTAGCTAATGGGACTTATTTATGCCGTATTAAAACAGATAACAAAAAAGAAACAATAAAAATAAGTATTTTAAAATAAGC
>CBDUZB010000213.1:0-1927 GCA_965371605.1 uncultured bacterium | reverse complement strand
ACTATGCCGGCTATGGCGTGAAGATGGCGCACGGCAAAGGAAAGCTCAGGAGTGGGACGGACATCCTCAAAGAGATATGCTTTAATATTGTTGGCATTAAGGACTAAGGCGATAGTTTCCGCAAATTCGCAGGATTTATGGCGACAATCGCGAGCGATAATTACGCCACGATTTAGATATTGTTGGGAATCTTTTTGCTCCCGGGCTTTTTCGATAAGATAATCAGCCAGACCCTGAGTGGCACGAGAAACGGTATAGATGTTCATCCGATTGGTGCCCATACCAATTTTACCGCGCAATCCTCCGGTGCCAAACTTGAGGTCTTTATAAAAACGGTCTTTGATTTCTTCTTCGTTGCCGCTAAGGGCGCGCAGTTCTTTTTTGGCTTCATCGCTAAAATGTTTATTTTTTAACCAGAAATTATATTTTTCTAAGTAATTCAATTTTTTGAACTCCTTTTTTAATTTATCATTAATAAAAGCAGCCAGGCGGGGATTAGCCATAATATTTTATCATCCTGCTCTCTCTTCTGCAACAAATCTTTACTAACTACTATCCCTTCTCTAATTCCGTATTTTTCCATAAAATTAATTATTCCTTTCAAGTCTCTTGGCAAAATAGTGTTACGATATTTAACCTCAACAGGCAGAAGAAAATTGCCACTGCCTGTTCCTGTATCTAAATCAAGGACAAAGTCAACCTCTTCCTTTTCTCTCCAGTAAAAAACATTATCCTTTAAGAAACACCTGCCAACCAAGCTCTCTACTTTTTGACCCTCTACTTTATTCTCGATATTTCGCCCTCCAAAGACAGTGATCAAGCCGCTATCGATAAGATGAATCTTCTGATTACTTCGAATCTGTTTTTCTACAGAAGGAGAATATTTTTTTATCCCGAAAACTAAAAATGATTCGATGAGATAATTTAAATATTTAAGAGTGTACTCCCTGCTCAGACAGAGAGAATTTGCTATATTGGTAATATTCATAATATCGGAAGAGTGGCCGGACAGATAGAGGAAGAATTTTTCTAAAACCTGCGGTTTTTTTATTTCGTAAAGGTCTACCAAATCTCGATAGATCACTTTTTCTATAACATCCTCTCGGAGAAGTCTTTGCCATAGAATAGGATTTACTACCTCCAGAAGATGGGGGAATCCTCCCCGATTAAGATATTCGGCAAAAAGTATTTTAATTTTATTTTGATAGGGAATCAGCTGGTCGATTGGCGATATACCGTTTGAAAAAAGTTCTTTTGCTCCTTTAAGTAAATTACTAGAAGGAGTGAAATCTTTCTGTAAATTAAGGATAATTTTGTCTAATCTTCTATTTTTTAATTGGCAGGATAAAAATTCATAAAAACTAAAGGGCAATATAAGCTCTTCTATTGTTCTGCCCATTAAAGATTCAGAACCTCTCTTAATAAGAGAAGCTGAGGAACCTGACAATATAAATTTAATAGGATACTTTTTATCAAAATATTTTTTTATTTCAAACTGCCACCCTTCCCAGAAGTGAACCTCATCTAAAAAAAGGTAAATTTTCTCATTGGCTTTTAGCTCAGTTGAGGTCTTTCCACTTAAATGTTCATAAACATCCAACATATCAGACAAGTTTATTCGTGAATCTGAGGGAGAGCTGGTGAGTAATTTTAATTCAGGGTCATCACAGGAAAGATAGATTATATTTTGAGCTGGTACTTTTCTTTTAGTAATTAATTCATCAATAATTTGGTAAAGAAGTGTAGTCTTTCCTGTCCTTCGCGGTCCTTTAATAAGGATAGCCCGATCCAATTTAAAATACTCGAGGAGCTTTTTCAATATTGGTCTTTGGTAAGTTAGCTTGAGGGAGTCTGGAACTCTATGGTCTATCCACCAGGGGTTGTGGAAATATAAAAGTTTTTTCAGTTTTTCTTTGCCTTCTATATT
>CBDUZB010000212.1:0-1933 GCA_965371605.1 uncultured bacterium | reverse complement strand
AGTTACCTACAGCAGTTGTTTCGGAAAATCAATTACAAAGCAACCTGGTCGTTACAATTACTAAAAAAAATCAGATTTTTTTGAACGCTAAAAAAGTATCCCTGGAAAATTTGCCGAGCCGACTAAAAAATGCTTTAGCTAAACGAAAAGAAAAAATGCTAATTATTAAAGCAGACAAAGATGTTTTACACGGAATAGTTGTACAAATAATGGATATTGCTAAACTTAATGGTGTAGAAAAATTAGCCATTGCTACAGAAGTAAAAAAAGATAAATAGGATTATATAAAATGGAAAATTCCGTAATTATTTTAGATTTTGGTTCACAATACACTCAACTTATTGCCCGTCGTGTTCGGGAATGTAATGTTTATTCGGAAATTGTTCCCTATAACATATCCTGCAGAGAATTATTAAATAAAAAACCAAAAGCTATCATTTTCTCCGGAGGGCCATCCAGCCTGAGCAAAAAAAATGTTCCTCTTTGCGATAAAAAAATTATCCAACTGGGAATTCCTATTTTAGGCATTTGTTACGGAATGCAATTACTTGCCCGTTTTAACCAGGGAAATGTATCTGCTTCTTCTATACGTGAATACGGTAAAGCTTCTTTACAAACAAGGGAAAAAGATGGGCTTTTTGCTAATCTCAGCTCAAATCTAATTGTTTGGATGAGTCATACCGATAAAGTTTCTAAACTACCCGCAGGATTTGAAGCCATAGCCTTTACACAAAATTCTCCCGTTGCTGCCTTCAGAAATAAAGAAAAAAAATTGTACGGAGTACAATTTCATCCTGAAGTTGTTCATACTCCCAAAGGTAAAAAAATTATTCAGAATTTCTTATATAAAATCGCTGACTGCAAAAAAAACTGGACAATGAAATCAGTAGTCAAACACTCCATTTCCACCATTCTAAAACAAGTGGCGGATAAAAAAGTAATTTGTGCCTTAAGTGGTGGAGTTGATTCCTCCGTACTTGCAATTCTTCTGCATAAAGCAATCGGACACCAATTACATTGTATTTTTGTAAATAATGGATTACTGCGTAAAGACGAAGGAGAAAAAGTGGTTAAGACTTTTAAAAACCATTACAATATAAATTTAAAATACATTCGGGCAGAAAAGCGATTTTTAAAAAGGCTGAAAGGAATTGTCGACCCGGAAAAGAAAAGAAAAATAATCGGCCATGAATTTATTCAAGTTTTTCAGGAAGAAGCAAAAAAAATAGGGCCGGTTAATTTTTTAGCTCAAGGAACCCTCTATCCCGATGTAATCGAAAGTCACTCCGCACAATCCGGGCCCTCTGCCACCATAAAAAGCCATCATAATGTTGGAGGATTACCAAAAAAAATGAAATTAACGCTTATTGAGCCTTTCAGAAATCTATTTAAAGATGAGGTAAGAAAAATAGGCGTAACATTAAACCTGCCACAGGAAATTATCTGGAGACATCCTTTTCCCGGGCCAGGCCTTGCTATCAGAATTATCGGAAGTGTTTCCCCGGAAAGAATTAAAATTCTTCAAGCAGCAGATACGATTGTTATTGAAGAAATAAAAAAAGCCGGGTTCTATAAAAAAACATGGCAAGCTTTTGCTGTACTGCTCCCCATTAAAAGCGTGGGAGTTATGGGGGATGCCCGTACTTACGAAAATGTAATTGCCTTACGAGCAGTTACCAGCCTGGACGGGATGACTGCTGACTGGGTTAAACTGCCTTACGATTTATTAGGAAAAATTTCCAATAGAATTATCAACCAGGTAAAAGGGGTAAACAGAATAGTCTACGACATCAGTTCAAAGCCACCCAGCACAATAGAATGGGAATAAATTTGATCAACAACTAACCCCCCCCAAACATTAAACACTCGGCCTTTCGACTCCCTTCAGTCTCTCAGGATCAATTCGACTACAGAGTTTTTGTCAGCATAGCTG
>CBDUZB010000211.1:0-1962 GCA_965371605.1 uncultured bacterium | reverse complement strand
AAGAGAAAATAGAAAAAGTAAATCAGGCCATTAAACTCAGCCTGGGGCTATAAAATCTAAACGTTTTGGAAAAGGATTTTTCTTTTCTTGACATTCCCCACCCATATACACTATAATCTACTTAAGTTCACATCCTGAACATTAACCAAATAGCCAATAACCTGATTTTGTATTTTGTTTACTAACTTGCACCTTGTACCTTGCACCTTTCAACCTGACGACTAAAAGGAGTCTTAAAATGCCCACTAAAAAACATCTTGACACTCTATTAGAACTAAAAGAAAATCCCTCCCAATCCCAGCGTTCTTTAGCCCACAAACTAAACATCTCCCTGGGTCTGACTAACTCTATCCTGCAAAACTTAATTCATCGGGGTTGGATAAAAGTCCAAAAGTTGACCGGACGTAAAATTCTCTATCTTATCACCCCCAAGGGGATGGTTCAGGCAACCAACTTTATCTATGACCGGGTTCGGGAAACTCAGCACTACTATCAATACGCCAAAGACCTGCTTACTACGCACTTTACCAATCTCTATGACAAAGGGGCAAAAAAAGCAGCCATCTACGGCACCGGCCAGCTGGCTGAAATAACCTATCTATCCCTTTTGGATAGCCCATTAAGACTTTACTCAATTATAACTGATGAGCCAGCCCCCGCATCAGTCTCCACTGCATCACCACACACGCTCTCTAAAAAGAAATTTCTGGGACACGAGGTTCTCACTCTATCCGAATTCGCTCAAAAAATATCTGAAACAACTCCCCCCGAAAACGTAATCATACTTTCTACGGTCAGTCAGGAGAAAGACGAGAAGGGGAAAGATAAAAAACAATCTTTAGAAACCGAAATAAAAAACTACCAGAACATCCGGGGTAATCTAAAAATTATTAATCTCGAAGATATTTTAAAAAATTTAAAAACTTGAACCTTGCATCTATGTGTTACCCGCTGTACACTCTACGCTAAACTCAAATTCCCAATACCAACAAATTCAAAGGAATAAAATATACTTCTCCAAAATCATAACTCTTTTTACCAATAAAATCTTTAGTTACCACTAATCCCTTCTGACACCTCTCTCCCTTTGCCTTCATAAAATTTTTCATAACTGTTGGGACTTTTTCTCTAACAAAATTTTGGTATTTAACTTCTATTGGAAAAATCTCATTCCCCCTCTTTAGCACAAAATCTATCTCTGCTCCATCATAAGTACGATAGAAAAAGAATTGCATGGATTCCCCGAATAAATAAGAATTTGCTTTCCTTAAAATATTAAAAGTCATATTTTCTACTAAATGCCCAATCTCATTCGGATTACCGGGTAAATTAACCAATCCAATACACGCATTACGGAATCCTGTATCCAGGAAATAGCTCTTTCTATTTTTCCTTACTGCTTTTCTCTGATTTTCAAAATATGGTTGCAGGAGTTCAATGACATAAGTTTTTTCCAAAATGTTTATAAAATTCTTTAAAGTAGGGAAGGAAACCTTCAAATTTCTACAAAGCTCCTCAAGATTAACTAAACTTCCTATTTGGTAAGCAAGAAGCTCCATTAAGCCGGAAAAAGCAAAATGTTTTCCTATTTTTAATGTTGCGATGATATCTTTTTCTATATAAACCTGTTTTATATTCCTTAGTATCATTTCTGCTTTTAACTTATCTTTCTTTACTACACCCGGATAGCCGCCCCTTAAGAGATATTCATTAAATTGAATCATTATTTCATTCTTATAGAAATCTAAACCAGAATATATTTTCTTCAATCCCTGGTAATCATAACTAAAATCTTGTTTATGGTTAATAAAATATTGAAGAAAATCTTCCACCTTATTTCCTGCTTCAGGTAAAAATTTAGATAAGGTTGCCGAAGCCTTTAAAGTTGAAATCTCCTGGAAAGTAAAAGAGTGGAGGTGAAAATTTACTACTCTACCTAATAAGGACTCACTGACACCTTTA
>CBDUZB010000210.1:0-1973 GCA_965371605.1 uncultured bacterium | reverse complement strand
AATGGAAATGGAGCGAAGAGACAGTACTGTTTTAGTTTTAAGATTGTGTCAACCAGTAAAATGGGAGGAATGCGAGATTAAAACAAAATCATTTGAAATCTCCAAAATCGGAGATGGAAAATAACTGAACAGTAAGAGCCGTATTAATTGAGATATTCACGTACGGATTTTGTGAGGAGCCTGGGGGGAAGTCCCTCAGGCTTACTTGATCCTATGCTGTACTTTATCTAAAATATAATTAAGTTTTTATTCTCGGTCACTCTGTAAAGACCAAAATCTATAGGAGCAATTTATGAAAAGACAAATCATTAAAATTGACGAAGAAAAATGTACCGGATGCGGTGAATGTGTTCCAAATTGTCCCGAAGGGGCTCTGCAAATTATTGACGGAAAAGCCAGGCTCGTTGGGGAGTTGTTATGCGATGGTCTTGGTGCCTGTATCGGGAATTGCCCTCAGGGCGCAATTACAGTAGAAGAACGAGAGGCAGAAGAATATAATGAAAGAAAAGTAATGGAGAATGTAGTGAAGGCAGGGGAAAATGTTATTAAAGCTCATCTGAAGCACTTAAAGGAGCATAATCAACATGAAGACCTTAAGCAGGCTATGGATTATCTAAAAGAACATAATATACCTACACCAAAAGCAGAAGAGAAAAATGAGGAACCTTTACCCTGTGGTTGTCCGGGTACAATGATGAAAGATTTTCGCAATGATAAAAGCGAAGAGACTCAAGAACAGCCGGCAGCTATTAAATCCGAATTGCGTCAGTGGCCTACACAGTTGCAGTTATTAAATCCAGCAGCACCGTATTTTAAAGATGCCGATTTTTTAGTAGCAGCTGATTGCGTTGCCTTTACCTTTGCTGATTTTCACAGACGTTTTTTAAAGGGAAAAACTCTTGCGATGTTCTGTCCGAAACTAGATTCAAAGATGGATATGTATTTAGAGAAACTCACAGCTATTATCCGGGATAATAATATAAAATCAATTACAGTAGTTGAGATGGAAGTGCCGTGCTGTTTCGGTACCCTAAAGTTGGTAGAGCAGGCGGTTAAGAACTCAAAAAAGAATGTTGTTATTAAGGATTATACAATTTCTATTAAAGGAGAAATTGTATAAATGGAGATACGCAACATCCCCTATGTCCCCCCTAAAAGTGAAACTTTTTCTATTCCTAAATTGTCTAATTAATTAAGAGGATGAAAAGCATTTTGTATAAATAAAGATAATAAATAAATATCGCCTATATTTTATCTTTTTATCAGGGGGGTGATAGAAAATTCAAGAGGCGCACAAAAAACAGCAGATCATAATTTAATTTTTTTTAAATAATCAGTTTATTGTTTTAAGGGATGCTGCACCGGAGAACTATAATATTGCTAAGTCTGGAAATTTGATAAAATATCAAACAGAAAAAGGAGAATAACTATGAACAAAATGAACAAACAGGAGTTAATAAAAACAATGGGGGTTGCCGCGGTTATGATTGTCGCAACTTTTGTGTTTGTCGGATGCCGGAAGCCGGTTGAAAAAATGGAAGATGATAAGGTGTCTCAACAGAAGGTGCATAAAGAAGAGGGTGAAGAAGGGCACGAGCATGATTATTCGGTGGAAATTGAAGGAAAGAAAATGAAAACTTTAACCGTGCGGGAAGTGGCTGACCTCTGGAAAATTAATCCGGAAACGCTTTTAGCAAAAATTATAGATGAATTTAATTTTAAGGGAAATTATACAACAGATACTGTTTTGGAAAAAATGAGGGAAGAATACAAATTTTCTCCGTCGATAATCAAGGACATTGCCGAAGAGATAAAAACAAATAATGTTTAGATGTTTTTTGGGTGAAAAATGAAAAATAGGGAACGTTGCGTACTAACTTGACTAATTGTAAAAATGTTGTTATAATCGGGCCGTGCTAAGACAAGCGAGAATAGAAGTATAATAAATATTGTATCACGTAAAAGCAAGGGCA
>CBDUZB010000209.1:0-2017 GCA_965371605.1 uncultured bacterium | reverse complement strand
TTTAAATAATGTCCAAAATGTTTTATTTTTTGATGAAAATATTATATCATATTTTCAAGACTTGCTCAAGTTTTCCGTAAAAGAAGTAGTGTCAAGATTTATTCTGACTTTCATTTTTTAAAACACTTCTTTTCGAAATCTAATTGAGGATTAAACGGTAGGGGTTCAATTTATTGAACCAGCTCTCTTCGGAATAAATTTTAATTTATCGGTAAAAATGGACTTCGGGCAACCGTGAATGTTTCCTGACGGAGAATAATTAATTTTTGACCGGTATATATTAAATCAGGATTTTTTATTTTATCTTTATTAGCTTGATATATCTTCTTCCATTTTCGGGAATTAGCATAAATTTCTTTTTTCCCTGCAATCTTCCATAAACAATCTCCCTTTATTACCTGATAAATTATCTTTTCTTTGTTTTTTATTTCGTTTGTTTTAGCCGCTTGTTTATTATTCATCATTACTTTTTTATTATCTATGTCTTTTACTTTGGGAAGCTCCTCTATCTCTCTTTGTTCCTTTTCTTCTTTCTCTTCGAGATTTTCGTTTTCTTCCTTTTGTTCTTGTTTTATATCTTCTTCTTTATCCTCCCGGACCGGCTCAATATTTCCACCCCATTTATAACTCATCGATATCCGGTGGGTATTGCCAAAATCACCGTAAGGGGCAAAAGCATAATCCAATCCCAAACTACCTCTCTTCCCTTCTGAACCGCTTAATGTCACTCCTATTCCTCCGGTCATACCATTCAACTCATCAATTTGCCAGCCTCCATCGATATATTTATAACCTACACGAAAAGCAAGCACATCAAAAAGCCGGTATTCCGCTCCTAAGGAAATATTCGACCTACCGTATCTGGGCAGTTCTCCTTCTAAACCAACAATTAAATTATTTTGTAATAACTTGTAACTACCCCCGCCCCTTACACTAAACGGAAGAGAAAATCTTTCTTCTCCGAATTTCAACCCGGTTCCCATATTTTGTACGACAAAACCCAAACTCAAAGAATGATATAAATAAAGTATCCCTCCGTCTACCGCCATCCCATATGTTTCATCCTCATCGATTTCTTCCCTGATAATTTTAAAATTCCCTCCGTAATAAAAATTATTATTTAATTTTCTTCCCAAAGACAGAGTAAGCCCCATATCCGCAAAAGAAAAAGTACCATCCCTATAATATCTTCCATCAGGCGAAGCTTTCGTCTTTTCTATCCCTCTTTTTTGCAAATAAACCATATTGATTCCTAAAGTCCCCAACCCTGTAGGCCGTATATAACTTAAACTATCATAATCTACTTCTCCAAACCATTCAAGATGCATCAAACTTACTTCCGGGTAATTAGACATCCCTAAACCCGCCGGATTCCAGTAAATGGCATTACTATCATCTGCTACGGAAACAAAAACTCCCCCCATCCCACAAGGACGTGCACCCATACCTATTTTTAAAAATTCCCCGGAGTTTGTTCCGACATCTTTTGTCCCAAAATCAAAAATAGAACCTGCCTGACAAAATGAAAAGAGCATAATCAGGTAACATCCCAGAAAAATAAAAACACTAATAAATTTACTGATTTTCTTATCCATTAAACTTTTCCTTTTCCACCAATTCAAACTAATTAAATAATTATTTTTTACCTTTGTATTTTTTTAATATTCTTCTCTCTATCATTTTCTTTAAATAAAAATTTGTTATATCTATACCTTCCGGCCAAAGAACCCATGCATCTTTTTCTTCTTCTATTATGATAGGACAGTCAACGGAAACTCCTTTATTAAATACCACTTCTGCCTTTGTATGTTTTCCTTCTTTTTTTATCTCCCTTATCTGATAAGAAACAATTCCTTTTTGCTCAGAAACAACACCATCGAATACCGCATCCTTTATCGCTTGTTCTACATCTTTATTTAAAATCTCTATTCCGATAGGCAACAACAAAATCCCCTCTTCATCTTTTTTGATTTCTATTTTTATTATTCTATTTAAAATTATTACCTCTTTTTCCTCT
>CBDUZB010000208.1:0-2031 GCA_965371605.1 uncultured bacterium | reverse complement strand
CCATAGTAAGCCAGAAAGAGAACAGGGAATCAGGGATTACATATATATTCCCCAAATGTTTTACGTATTCGATATCAATAAGATACTGCATTTTAGCCAGGAATTTACGTGAGTCCACTCCTGAAAAAAACATAAGGTCACTTTTGCGATTATATCCCTCACTCATAAGAAAAAGTAATTTCATCAAAAACCGGTAGTCCTTGTGCCGTATTCTCAAAAATTCAATTTTATCGACAAATTTTTGATAAAAAACAGTATTTTCATTATATAGCAGACGCTCAAGAACGTCGATGACTGTATCTTCCCAGTTGTCTAAATGTACCTTTTTCACTTCATGGGCGAATAACTGATAATATATACTGTTAGAATGCAGTATGTTAATGAAAAAGGCCGATACCTCAGGAGGCGGCGCTAACGGACGAAGCAAGTTTGAAAAATATAAGTAGTTATGGAAAAAAGTACTGTTCTCTAATGAGATAAGTTCAAAATTGCCAAAAAGTAAATTAAGTTCTGTCCCTAATATCTTTTTAGTTTCTTTAATTTTCGAGCTCGCCAAAATGACCATACATTGTTTCTGAATAATAATAAATTGTGAAAAATCCTGGATAAAACCAGGAAAAATATCCTTTAATGAGGTGAAATCATCAATCACAAAAATACATTTTTTAGCGCTTTCATCAATAAATTTGTTGATTAGCTCCGCTATATCCATGAACAAAATGTGCCTTTTTAATAATGTCCTCTTTATGTGTGAAACCGTGCCCTCCAATATTTTTTCCGCGATGGGAATAAGGGAATCAAGCGTGTCCTGTCGAAGGAGATACTGACTTAAAAGGGAATAGGCCGTACTTCGGAAAAACCCTTTTGGATCAAGATAAGATGAGTTTACACAGAGATAAACAACCTTGCTGTTTTTATTCACGAAAAGGCAATTTTCAAGGATATCCAGAGTTTCGCACCTATCTTTCCCCAGGATAGCGATATTTTGTCTGTATCCTTCAAAAAATCCACTAACGCGTTTTTTTATAAGGTTTACTGTTCCGGGATTTAAACTCTGCTCAGTCATAAGACTTCATATAATACAACGGGTCAGCCGCTCTATAACCGGTCCTTACTTCAAAATGCAAAATTGCCACATTTGTTTTTGCGTCAACTGCCACATGCCCTAACAGGTGATCCTGCGATACGCTATCTCCTCTTTTAACAGAGGAATCAGCAAGATTCGCGTAAACAGTCGAGATATTATTGGCGTGCTCAATGATTACGGTATTTCCATAACCTCTAATATAGTCGCAAAAAACCACTTTTCCTCTTTTTGAGGGATGTACACAGGCGTTTTCTTTAGTCTTTATTGTAATCCCTTTGTTTATTTTTTTATTAATCACTTCTCCGAAATAATATGTTATTTCCCCCTGAACAGGGAATAAAAACGTTCTCGCTTTTTTGGGGTGCGATGTTGAAACAGGGATAAAAAGTTTTTGGCCTATGATTATTTTTGAAGGATTACGGATATTATTTTCTTTCATAAGCGCTTTAATGGAAACTCCGTATTTTTTTGAAATTTTTGACAGAGAGTCTCCCCTTTTTATTAAATATCGAGGCTTTCGTGAAAGTGAAACTTTTCGTGAATAAGGGCGGGAAGAATACGCAGATGATGGGGATAACGGTACAGTCGCCGCTTCCGGGGCAGGATATGCGCAAATTGTTTCCTCCTTAAGGCAGGGATCCGCACGCCGCCCGGCACACCCGTTTAATAAAAAAACAATTAATACAAAAAAATAAATTAGAGTCGCGTCGCTCTCTAATTTATCCTTATGAAAGCCTGAGGTTTTCAAACTCTCCCTTCGTGAAAAAAATAAAAAAATGGGTATCATCGAATACACAAAAAATTATTTCTATTTAACCGCGGATTAAACGGATTAACGCGGATTTTTTTAATTTCAATCAACTAAACTGCTTAATTTGTGGTTTTACGTTTCTTCCTTTTTTGAGATATCCTGTTAATCCCACCAAAATTTTTATTTTATTATT
>CBDUZB010000207.1:0-2050 GCA_965371605.1 uncultured bacterium | reverse complement strand
AAAAGATAAAAGATAAAAGATAAAAGATAAAAGATAAAAGATAAAAGATAAAAGATAAAAGACTAAAGACTAAAGACTAAAGACTAAAGACAAAAGACTAAAGATAAAGATAAAGATAAAGATAAAGGCTCAAAGGCCTTGAGGCATCCGCCTTAAAGACTGGCGAGACTGTCGCTTCGCTCCAGCAAAGTAAGAAAAAGGCACAAAAGAGACAAAAAATAAGGGATAGAAAACATGGAGAAAATTTTAAGCTTTGTACAAAATTTATGGCAGGTTTATTTTGTTAATATTTTAGATATTTTAATTGTAGGATATGTTTTTTACCGGATTCTTTTACTGATTAAAGGTACACGGGCTTTTCAGGTGTTGAGGGGGATTCTTATTCTGGTAGGAATTACTGTGATTGCCGATTCGTTGCATTTTACATTGTTATCATGGGTTTTGACCAGATTTTGGCTTGCCGGAGTGATAGCTCTGGTAATTGTTTTTCAACCGGAATTACGTGGGGTGTTGGCTCAATTAGGAGGAAGTCAATTATCGAGAGTATTTTTTAAAGACGATGTTTCTTTTGTTGACGAAATTATAAAAAGTATAAAAGACGTTGTATCGCGGGAGTGGGGAGCTTTGATTGTTTTGGAACAACAAACCGGTTTAAAAAATTTTGTTGAAACAGGGGTTGTAATTAATGGTGAAATTTCTAAGGAATTAATTTGTTCTATTTTTAGTCCTAATTCCCCAATGCATGATGGGGCAGTAATTATCAGAAACGATCAAATTAAGGCTGCTGGTTGTATCCTTCCCCTTTCTCAAGAACGTAATATAAGCAGAATTTTAGGTACACGCCATCGGGCAGGGGTAGGGTTAACCGAGGTTTCTGATGCGTGGGTGATTATAGTTTCTGAAGAAACAGGATTTATTTCTTTAGCTAGAGGAGGGGAATTGGAGAGAGGAGTAGAAATAGATGAACTTAAAAAATTACTCAAGCATAATTTTAAATCCAGATATCGTGAATATTCTTTCTTAAAAAAGCAATAGAATTCTAATAGATATAAAACTAACCAGAGTTATAAAATAATTGGTAAATTGTATTTTTGTTTTTGGTTTTAGAGACAGGGAAGTTTTTCGGAGGTTAATATTATGGCGAGAGGATGGAAAAAAAATTTAAGTTTTAAAATAGTTGCTTTTGTTTTAGCTGTTGTTTTATGGTTATATCTTAAACTAACTAAGGGATGATAATTGGAATAATAGTAGCAGTTAAAAAAAGGAGTGGGTGAAATGCCTAAACTGGGAGTAAATATTGACCATATTGCTACAATAAGACAGGCAAGATTATCTATACAGCCGGATCCTGTTGCCGCGGCGGTTATAGTAGAATTAGCCGGGGCAGATGGAATAACCGTTCATTTAAGAGAAGATAGACGCCACATTCAGGACCGTGATGTTTTTCTGTTGAAAGAAACTATAAAAACCAGGTTGAATTTAGAAATGGCTGCGGTTGATGAAATGGTGGAAATTGCTTCTGAATTAAAGCCGGAGAGTGTTTGTCTTGTGCCGGAAAAAAGGAAAGAACTAACAACTGAGGGAGGACTGGATGTTTGTGTTAATAAAAAACATCTGAAAAAGGTTGTTTCTTTTTTACAAAAAAAAGGGATTATGGTGAGTTTATTTATTGATCCCGATTTAAAACAAATAAAAGCAGCGAGGGAAATAAAAGCACAATGTGTGGAATTACACACAGGAGCTTATGCTGAAGCAAAGAAAGAAGATACTCAGAAAAAAGAATTAAAACGATTACAGCAGGCAGGAGATTTAGCTGTAAAATTAGGATTAAGATTAAATGCCGGGCATGGATTAGATTATAAAAATGTTGTTCCTGTGGCAGGGATGGGGGGAATAGAGGATTTAAATATTGGCCACAGTATAATAGCCCGGGCGGTTTTAGTTGGATTATATCAGGCAGTAAAAGAAATGAAAAGTTTGATAGGACGGTAGTTGCTTATAGCTAGATAGTAAAAAATAGTCCATAGTCCATAGACGATGGACGAGAGAC
>CBDUZB010000206.1:0-2083 GCA_965371605.1 uncultured bacterium | reverse complement strand
TTTAACTAATAACTCATAACTATTAACTTATAACTGCAGTTTCTGTCTATGGACTATTTTTTGCCATTAGCTATCAGCAATTTCTTAACTAATTTAAACCAATTAAACCGTCTTTAAATCCCCCTAACCCCCTTTTTCAAAGGGGGAAAACTGCTTTTGTCTTTTTTGTTTTGTCAATTATCGACTGTGGACTGTCTGTTGTCTTTACTCTTCTCATTCAAAGGTAATCGGAAATAGTTTATTTTTTCACCGTCGTACAATAAATTTACTCCGATTACCTTTTTCAATGAATTAAAAATTATTTTTTAATCTGTAAGTCTTTTCAACAAATCTTTCGCTGTTTCCTCGGCTTTTTTATTATTTTCTTCTTTTGCCTTATCAGCTAAGTTTTCTATTGCCCGCCGTCTTGCTTCTTTATAATCTCTGACTGCCATTTGAATAAGAGAAAAACAATTATAAGTATATTTCACCCCATAATCAGTAACTTCCTCTACTTTTTCATAATAATTCTCTTTGGGAAGCATTCCCCCTATTTCCAAATTATCCGTAACCATTGCTACTCCATCTTCAATGAACCGCCCTAAATCATCAGGGGATAAATTTGCTCCACGGGTATTAGAAACAAATTCCGTGCGTGCTTTAACTTTTATAGATTCCGCTACATTTTTCACTGCCTCTGCTTTTGCCTGTCTCAAACCTACAGCATAATCTCCAACCCCTTTAACCCCACCGCTAAAAAACATCATCTCTTTTTTCTCTTCAAATGTTTTCATTATCCAGGAAGGAGTTTTATCCGGAACTTTTTCCACAATTTTTTGCCGTCCCACAATTCTATCTTTTGACTTTCCCGCACATCCGACTAAAATTCCCAAACTTAATACACCTATCATAAATAACACTAATTTTTTCATTTTTTTCTCCTCTCTTTTAAAAAAAATTTCGTTTTTCCCCTTCTTTCTTCCTGGTTATCCATCACCTCCCTTTTTCTTTCGCTCACTAATACTTTATGTTTTTTTGATACTATTAGCAACTACTATGGCCGAATGCAATTACAAACATCAAAAAAATTATATAGATAAAGACAAAA
This sequence comes from uncultured bacterium, assembly GCA_965371605.1. Taxonomy (GTDB): domain Bacteria; phylum CBDUZB01; class JAGLHV01; order JAGLHV01; family JAGLHV01; genus JAGLHV01. Next base: position 996 of record CBDUZB010000206.1, on the reverse strand, counting down.
TGTGTCCTGAACGATATAGCAAATTTTAGCGCAGAAACTCACCCTTATGAAATTTATGCCTTCAGTAATTTTATTATTCTTTCCATGTCTTCCAGAGAATAATAAAAAATTTCTATCTTCCCTTTTTTTCCGCTATTTTTTATTTTTACTTTCGTTCCTAAAGCATATTGTATTTTTTCTTCCAAATTCGTTATTTCCGGATTTTGCGTCTTTTCTTCCCCGGGCTTCGTTTTCCCTTTTTTAGGTTTATAATGCTTAACAATCTCTTCGGTTTCCCTAACACTCAATTTTTGAGTGGCCACCCTTTGAGCTAAATCCTCTTGACTCTTTTGTTCCTTCAAGGAAAGTATTGCCCGTGCATGCCCGGAAGACAATATTCCGGAAGATAGAAACCCCTTTATTTTTTCCGGTAAATTCAACAACCTTAAGCTATTGGCTAATGATGAACGGGTTTTTCCTAATTTTTTGGCCACTTCTTCCTGGGTTAATTTAAACTCTTTACTTATCCGCTGATAAGCTTCCGCTTCTTCCAATGGGTTTAGATCTTCTCTCTGTATATTTTCAATTAAGGATATTTCAAAAATTTCCCTTTCCGACATTTTTTTTACCAGGGCAGGAATTTCCTTTAAACCGGCAATCTGACTCGCCCGCCATCTTCTCTCCCCTACAATTAATTCATATCCCTCTTCCTTAGCTGAAACTAAAATCGGTTGCACAATACCTTTCTCCTTGATAGAATCAGCTAATTCTTTTATTTTCTCTTCGGCAAAATGGAAACGCGGCTGATATTTATTTGGTTTTATTTTATCCAGTGGAATATTTACAATTACTTCTTTTTTTTCTTCCTCCGAAGTAAAAGATGGAATTAATGCCTCTAACCCTCGTCCTAACGCCTTTCTCATTTTTTTTCTCCTTTTCTATTTTTTCGGAACTTTTTGTCCTTTTGATAAAAAAATCAACTACCCCGCAGCAAGCTGACAAGGAATTAAACACTCG
>CBDUZB010000205.1:0-2102 GCA_965371605.1 uncultured bacterium | reverse complement strand
TTTGGATAAAGATACACTTAAAATAAAACATGTTATTGCCCGGGGTAAAATGTTAATGGAAGATGAAGAGGTAGTAAAATTTGGAACCTTTGAAAAAGAATAATATTATGGTATGATTAATCAGAATGTAGATTGAGGATTTAGCTAATGATAAAAAAAGCAATGCAACCACCTGTATGTGCCCCGAAAGTCGAAGAGTTTATGTTGAAAGCGGAATACTGGATAAAAAAAATCGGGGATGCAGAAAAACTAATTTTAAATGAGGAAGAGATAATAGAATTCAATAAAAAATCCTTTAGAAAAATGAAATCAAAAGGATTTGAGGAATGGTTATATGATTTGGAAACATATCCTGAAATAATAACCGGACAAGAATTATTAAATATCATGAAAACTTATTCCTTCGAGGAAGTATTCCCCGGAAAAATTTGCTATGACATCAACGCTAAGAAAATTTCGAAAATGGCCAAGAAAGAAGTGTTGTATCAAGCCAATTTTGATGGTATACCTGATGAAATATTAGTAGAATGGGGCATGTTGGTAAAGAGAGAAGACGTTAAAGCTTTCCCTACGGATACTGTATTTGCCGAAGAATCAGAAGCTATCGATTTTGATCTTTTCCAGTTGGCCATCCTGCCAGTGGGGAGTCCTGTAGTAATTTTACATCAAAGCAAAAACGGAAAGTGGTATTATATTCAAAGCATGATTTATAAAGGTTGGGTTAAAAAAGAAAACATCGCTCTGGCAAAAAATAAAAAAGAAGTATTTGATTATGCAAATTCAGATAAATTCTTAATTGTAACAGAGAGCAGAATCGAGACAGAGCCCAATCCTTTCATAAAGGAAATATCCAATATTTTATTTCAAATGGGAGAGAAGATTCCTTTAATCGAATTTGATAAAATTCCGGAATCGATTCCTATTAATAATTTACACGCTCAATCTCCACACGGTTGTTATGTCGTAAAAATTCCGGTTAAAGATGAAGAAGGACACCTTGAATTTAGATTAGCTTTAATTGCCCGCTCCAATGATATCTGTGAAGGTTATCTTCCCTATACCAGGAGAAACATCATCCAGCAGGCATTTAAATTGTTGGGAGAAAGATATGGATGGAACGGTATGTTTAAAAGAAGAGATTGTTCCCAGTTTATTATGAATGTTTACAAAACCATGAACATTATTATTCCCAGTTACACCCGGATGCAAGAGGAAGGAACAGCCGGGAAATCGATTAAATTTAGTGGTTCCGTTCAAAGAAGAGAGAGCGTATTAAATAAATTACAGCCTGGTGACCCCATTCATTTAAAAGGACATGTCGTCATGTATTTAGGTAAGGCTGCAAATAATTACTATATAATTCATTCCGGTGCTGGATACGGAATAAAAAACAAAGATGGAAGAATAAAACAGGTAACCGTTCACGGGATTTTTATTTCGGAAGTACACCAATTGCTTATGAGCGAAGAGAAAAGCTATTTGGAGGCATTCACAACTGCCCAAAAGTTTCAATAATTATTAAATATATTTTCTTATTAGGAGGTGGTGGCGCAAAAAGGACTAAATGGAAAATGATTAAAATTTGAAAGAGGTGATGCCAAAAAGAAAAAATTGTTGATTTTTTATAAAAAAGTAAATAATTTTTAAAGGAGTATTAATTATGTTTAAAAAAACGTATCTATGGATAATATTAATTGTATTGTTTCTCTCATTGACCTGCACGACAAATGCAGCTATTCCAAAAGACACTTTGGTTATCGGAGCAGATACAGAAATATATATCACCCACGATCCTGCGATATCTTTTGAAGTTCTACCCAATGCTATGCTAAAAAATATATATGCAGCACTTGTAAGGATTGAAATTGAGGATGAAAAATTTGTAGTAGTACCAGATCTTGCTGAGAGTTGGGAGCTTGCGCCCGATGGTAAAACCTGGACATTCCAGCTCCGCAAAGAATTGGTCTTTGCAAATGGCGATCCTCTAAAAGCGGATGCGGTTGTTTATTCTTTTCAAAGAGTTTTAAAGCTCCAGAAGTCTCCTTGCTGGCTTTACTCTGATGTTATAGGATTAACCGAAGAAGGGATTTCAGCTCTTGATG
>CBDUZB010000204.1:0-2116 GCA_965371605.1 uncultured bacterium | reverse complement strand
ACCCGTTACTAAGTAATGACGGGTAGCCGGGTTACCGAAGGCAAAAAGAGAAAAATAATAAACCGGATTATCCGTAGCAAAACGGGTAATCCGGTTTATTATTAGTATTAAAAAGAGGGGGAAAAAATGAATAAAAAGAATATATTTTCATTGACGCAAAAAGGAGTTGTTTTACCTTTAGTTATTTTAATGGTTTTAGTTTTAATTCCTGTAGGAATGGGGTTATCTTCTTTGACCAAAATAGAGACAGTGGCAACGGTAAACGCGAAAGGGGCAATGCAGGCAATTCAGTTGGCTGATGCCGGAATAAAAAGAGCAATGGCTGAGGTGACTAATAATCCCGGTTACACCGGGTTTTCCTCTTTTTCTTCGGAATCGGTAGGTTCTGTAGCTAGTTTATCTTCCGGACAGTATTCTATTGGTGTTTCTACCCCGGGTTCTATTCCTCCCGGAGAAAGTGCTGTATTGCCGGATGGCCGATATCAGATAAGTGCTATTGGTTATGTGCCTAATGTGATTGATATACGGGAAAAAAGAAAAATTGTTGTTGTTGCTGAGCGGACAAGTTTTTGTCCTTTTGATTTTGCGGTTACTGCAGGTGCCGGGGGGGTTGATCTTTCCGGAGGTTGTCTGATAACCGGGGATGTTATTACCAGCGGGAGCGTTACATGTCCAGAGAATGTTACCGGAACGGTTACTGAAAATGAGGCTTCCGTAGATGATTTTGAACCTCCGGAGATGCCGACAGTCTTTGATGCTGATTTGGGAGTTATAAATCTTATCGGAAATAGTTCTCTTTCCTTAGATCCGGGGACTTATATTTGTAGTTCTATCAATATTGGGGGAAACGCGGATTTAACGTTAAACACAACCTCGGGGGGACCGCCTGTAATTATATATTGTTCCGGTGATATTGATGCTGGGGGGACAGGTTTTGTGAATACAGGGACAGATTCCAATACATTTTTTATTTATGGAACAGGGCCTGTTGGTAGTTCGATAGTTCTTCATGGTACGGCGGATCTTTATGCTGCTATATATGCTCCTGATTATGATGCCTCAATGACGGGAACGAGTTTTGCTGATGGGTCATTGAATGTGCATAGTTTTACAGGTACGGGAACTGCAGACATGGTGTATGATGATACATTAGAAGGATCCCCGGGTGGAATGATTGATACTAAAATATTATCCTGGAGGGAAGAAAGAATTTAATTTTTTAAAGGATTGCCGATAAAATAAAAACCGGGTTATCTGTAGTAAAAAAGGGTAACTCGGTTTTTTTATAGATATTATATACTCTATAAACGGTAAAAATTAAAAAACTTTTGTAAAATAATATCAGGAAATATTTTTTTCCCGGCAACTTAGAAAAAAACCTAAATTTTTTCCTTGTCAAATAAAGAGTAATTTTGTATATTAAGGGCAGGTGGATTTTTAGAAATACTTTTTATTAAAAGGGTAATATGATTAAAAAAGAAAGAAGAAAATATATAAGGTTTCCTATTATTTCTGATTTGGTTGAGCCTATTATGTTAAAAGTTTCTTCCTGTGAGATTAAGGATGGTGTTCCGGGAATTATGATGGATTTGAGCGCCGGAGGGGTGGTAGTAATTACTTTTATTCCTTTACAGGAAGGGTCTTTGCTGGAATTAACTATAAATCTTCCCGGATTAAAAATCGAAAAAGCAGAGGGAAAAATAGTTAGAGTGGAAGAAAAGACGGGAACTTATGCTGTGGGTATAGGGTTTTTTAAATTAAGTAAAAAGGTAAAAGAAAAAATTAAACAAATGGCTAAAGATTTTCACCATTGTAAAATAAGACATCTTAACGGTGAAAAAAATATCTGTTTCAAAGAATGTGCTTATTATTCACTTTGTTCTCAAACTATAAAAGGGCATACGAAAAAAAACAAAAAATAAAAACCAATCTAAACTCTGCCTTATCTTTCGCCTCACAAACGGTCATAAATTTCCCTAACCCCTTTTTTCAAAGGGGGAAAAAATTATCTTTTTTCTTTTGCTATTCGCCATTTGCAATCTGCAATCTGTTGTCTTTGTTTTGTCTTTAGTCTTTTGCTGTTGTCTTTATCTATGGACTATCGACTGTGGACTAT
>CBDUZB010000203.1:0-2124 GCA_965371605.1 uncultured bacterium | reverse complement strand
TTTTAAATCATATATGATTTTAATTTAAAAAAGAAAGGAAGGTATTGTATTATGAGAAAAAATATATTTTATCTTTTACGTATACCTATCGTTGTCTTTATTGTTATGATTTTTCTTTTTTCAGCAGTTTACTCCCAAACAATCAATGTGAAAGATTATATTAAAAATAAGTTTCCCTCAGTATTTAGCTTCTATCTTTCCTCTCTTGAAGATCTTGACTCATATGAAAAAGAATTTATTGATTTGTTGCAGAAATTACCGGAAGAAGAACAGGAGTATTACGCCAAGGAAGTCTATAAAAATGGTTTTTCCCTGGAACTTTTAGAAAAATTGAAGAAGGGGAAAACATTTGAAGAATCCACATTAGATTGGAATAAAGAAAAAGAGGAAAAATCTATAGTTAAAACAAAAGAAAAAATAAAAGTAGAAAATACTTTCCAGTGGGAACTGGAAGCCAGAATAATTTTCACTAATACAGGGGAAGATCGAGTAACAGGAGATAAAGAATTCTTTGAAGAACTGCACAAAACATTTAGAGGAATAAGTGGATGGGGAAGACCTTCTCTACTGCCTGTGTTAGAAGAACGGCTAGAGCAAGTAATGATTTCAAATACTGTTTTTATGGTACGGCCAGAAAACCTTACAGATTTAGAAAAGGTAGAACAAAAATACCCTAATCTACTTCCTATCGCTTGCAGTAAGTTAAGATGTTATTCTCCTCCCTTCTTCTATTTTTCTCGGGATAAGCAGACAGGTAAAATTAGGGGAGTTATTATTAGTATAAGAGTTAATCCTTCATTAGCAAATGTGCTGACAAAAAAAGTGCCTTTAGATACTGCTTTTTGGTATAAAAATGGACAGTTACAGATACTAAAAAAGAAAACAGAAGAGGAAACGGCTAAATCATATCAGAAAAAGAGTTTATGGGAAAAGAAATGGGCTCAGGAACCAGCCCCGAGGTATAGCAAACACAGAGTTGATAACCCTAAAGACTATGACGTGCAAGGCTTGAGGGTAAATGCAGACTTTAAGGTAGATGTGAATGAGTGGTGGCCAAATGTTGAGATGAGCACTTACTGGGTTCCCGCCGTAGCGCTGGGGACTCCAGATAACACGAAGGAGGAACTGCTTGAGTTAAAAGGCCAGCCAGAGAAGGCGAAGGAGGAAATAAACGTGCTATTTGAGGCTCTTGCTTTTATACATCTGTGTACGGAGTCTGGTATACATAATGCCAAAACGCAAGGGAAGAATAGCATAGGCTGGGAGTTCCCAAAGCCGGCGGAGCCAGCGATAAGAGACGGAACTGTCAACTGTGCAAGCGCAGCTAACTTAATTCATTACCTTTTAGAGGATGACTATGATGAAGTTGGCTATGTTTGGAGGCATAGCCCATTCGATAGCGAGCATGTTGGAGGACACTGCACGAGTTACATCAAAGAGAATGGAGAATATTACTTCTTTGACTCAGGGAGTCTTGCGGAAGAAAGGTCACATTATCCTGTAGAGGATGGCGATGGAGAATTTTATTATGTAGACTCGTGCGATCTTATAATCCAGTCAACTCCTAAGAAGTATGCAATATTCTGGACCCAGTTAAGCACAGATGATGAAGCGATCTTTGCCATCTTCCAGAGTCCCTATGGTCACTTTGCATTAGGTAACGATGGGCACAATTTATACTATCCCAGGGCGTTCGATGGAGCTAATCTAAGGATATGGAAAGATCCCGCAGATTCAGTGGAGTTATTACAAGCCAGTTACAGCCCAAAACCACCAAAGAACCAATATGGAGTAAAAAACTACGCAGATTACATGCCCTACAAGAACTACGAAAAGTTTAATGAAACCGAGAAACAGGGAGAGCCGGAAATAGCAACTATACCGAGTGATGGCTAGTTAAATCACAATAAGATTATTGGATTTTAAGTTGTAAAGCGCCTGACCACGGATCTTCTTCTTTCAATGTTTTGGAGGTGATTTAATCAAAATGAAACGTAAATTAAATGTCTTATTCATCTTTATATTTATTACAATTATTTTAACATCTTGTATTGAAAATCAATTAAATATAGAGTATAGTTTGATTTTTTCTGAAGTTGTTAATCAATTAGATACTCCCGAAAA
>CBDUZB010000202.1:0-2145 GCA_965371605.1 uncultured bacterium | reverse complement strand
TTGTTCCTGAATTTGTTGAATTAGAAAAAGAAGAAGCATTATTAAGAATATCTCTTAATGTTCCCGAACATGATGCTATCTGGAATGGTTTGAGAATAGTTAAGAGTGGGACAATACAGGATATTAATGTTGTTGCTGTCAGGGTTTATATGGATAACGGTAATCAGCAATTTGATGGAAGTGATACTTTATTTGGAGAAGGAATATTTACTAATGGGGAAGTTGATATTGGGTTCACTACTCCTCAAATTATTAATACAGCGATTAAAAGTTATTTTGTTACCTGCGAAATAGGGGCTAATGCGGGAATAGGAACGACAATAGGTTTTACCTGCGATCCTGATTTATTTACTATAGTATTACCGGATGTAATGGATTCTGCTTTATATTCTTTTGATACAAAAACAGCAACGATAGTAGAGGTCATTATTTCTAAGGCCAGGTTGCATCCGAATTTTCCTAATCCTTTCCGTCCGAGCAAAGGAGAAACGACAACTATTCAATATGATTTAGGTGAGGATGCGAATAGTATAGAAGTGGAAATTTATAGTTTGGCCGGACAATTAATAAGGAAATGGTTTGGTAATACGCAGAGAGGTAGACATCGGATTATCTGGGACGCAAGTAACCAGGGAGGGAGAACGATATCTTCGGGGATGTATTTTGTTGTAATTAAGAAAAATGGTAAAGTAATGGATAGGAAGAGAATAGTAGTAATAAAATAATAAAAATGAGGGGGGCTAAAAATGAGGATAGTAAAGTATGTTTTGGGTATTGTAATTTGTTTAGTTCTGAGTGTGGGGATATGTTTCGGAGCGGATAATAGTGTAGGGACAAGTGGGGCGGATTTTTTAAAAATTGGGGTAGCTGCCCGACCGGGAGGAATGGGGGAAACTTATACTGCTGTAGCAGAGGATGTTTATTCGTTACACTGGAATCCTGCGGGTTTGGTATCGGTTAAGGGTAAGGAGATTTTTACTACTTATACTCGTTGGTTTGAGGAAACTAATTATGGGTTGGTTAGTTATGCTCAATCTTTAAAAAGGGATAGGACTATAGGGGGAAGTCTTGTTTTACTTAGTTCAGGCGGGATAAAAAGAACTGTAATTGATGATAGTTCTTCCCTTGGATATAGGGAAGATGGTTCCTTTAGCGTACAGGATATAGCATTTACTATAGGTTATGCACAAAGGTTGCCGATAGATTTATTGTGGGCGGTAAAATCTTTTAGCTCATGGAATTTAGAAAGGTTGGATTTAGGTGGAGCGTTGAAAATAATTCAGCGGAAGTTAGATAATGTATCTGCTCTTGCTTTTGCTCTGGATGTAGGATTGAAGTATAGGCTTCCTTTAAATCGTTTTCCTTTAACTGATGTTGGTTTAGTGTTTCAAAATATGGGAACTTCAATAAGATTTGATAAGGATGATGATCCGTTACCGTTTATGGTAAAATTAGGGACGGTTTCTAGGATAAGAAAAGGGGCTGCGCATTTATTTGCAGGAGGGATAGACTTTAATTTTCCGCAAAGAGAAGAAATAAAAATGAATTTGGGATTTGAATATAGTTATAAAAATATGTATGCGGGCAGGTTGGGATATAAATATAATTATGATACAGCAGGGTTAACAGCGGGTTTAGGATTTTGCTATGAAAGTTATCAGATAGATTATTCTTTTGGAATGGATGAGATTTTGGGAGATATTCACAGAATTACTCTGGGATATCGGTTTGAATAATAGATGGGTAATTTCATCGATGTGGAATTTAAATTATCAATAAATTACTGTTTTCCGAATTGTTTTACAATTGTAGTTGCTCAATTTACTTAGTGGATGTTTGATATTTGAAAGCAGTATGTTTTTTTCTTTAAGAGGATGAGAAACATAAATAAAAAAGGTAGTAGGTTTTTAGGCGGGCAGGTAGTAAAGGTAAAAGGGGAATAAAACTAATGAAAAAAACAAAAGAAAGGGTTATGAGTAAGTTGGAAAATTTAAGAAGAATAAAATTAAAAACAATTATTTTGCTTTTAGCGTTTGTAAGTGTTGGGTATTTAATGTTGGTTATTTCCCTTTACGCTGCAGTACCGCAACGGATAAATTACCAGGGGAAATTGTTGGATAGCGGGGGTGAGCCGGTAAGTAACGG
>CBDUZB010000201.1:0-2165 GCA_965371605.1 uncultured bacterium | reverse complement strand
TGTGCCTCTGTGCCTTGATGCCTTTGTGCCTGTCTTTTATCTTTCATCTTTCATCTGTTGTCTGTTGTCTGTTGTCTGTTGTCTATGGACTATGGACTATGGACTGTCTTTTGTCTTTTTCTTTTGTCTTTTTCTTTTATCTTTTCTAACTAATTAAACAAATCTAAACCAACTAATTAATTCAACTGTTTTTTAACTGTTTTTATTTTATCTGTTTCTAAAACGGTCTTTCTTTCAAAGGTTTGAATATGTGGTCGGCTTGAACACCAGGAAGAGATTTTACCGGTTCGGTCAAAAAAAAGTCTCCCTTTTTTATCCAATCTTTTAAAATACCGGCAATCTCTATTGCTTTTGAATAACTAGACATACTTCCTGTAGGAACCTTTTTTCCTTTAATTTCTATTTCACCGCTTTTCAACTGGGCATAATTTACTCTCCCAAGAATTTCTGATACTGCAGAATCGCCATAATCCACTACCTGCGTCCAAATATCTTTATCTTTCACTGCTACATATTTACATATTTTTTCATTTAAAACAGGTATAGGCACCCCGATACCAACACTTAAACTAGCACCGTAACCAAGCAAAGAAATCCCTACCAAAAATTCCCGTTTCATTTGTTTTAAATCACCTATAACCGATAGAGTCCCTGCCGGAGCATGAGGGACACCATTTTCTCCGCGTTTTACTTTAGGATTGTGCTGAGTTCCGTGCCAACTTATATAACCCGTCCCTCCTCCCAAAAAAATACGCGTTCCCACACCAATAGTTTCATAATAAGGGTCATTTAACAACGGAGAAAGCTGGCCGGCATTACAATAATTGGCATTAGCTAAATTAGGCTTTAAAACCCCCATATAAGTATAAATCATCCGGTCAGATAAATTAACTGCACAATTATAATTTTGATAAGCATTTCTCATATTAAAAAGAGTTGCTTCATTAAAATCATTAATATTAATCAATGTTTCTAATTTTTTTCTGGGATAACAATCAGAACCATAAGCATTAGCAATTAATCTTACATCCCTTCCGGATATAAGCTCTTCAATTATATGTCCTCCACCACATTTAAACTCTCCCGGATAAACTTTATTTCTCGGGTCTTCTTCAGGAAGAGCTGTAGCTCCCAAATAAATATCCCCGGCAGCAAAACCACAATAAACAGGAACATCGTTAAGGAAAGCAGTCCCTCCCCCCAATTTTATTTTAGGTTTAACACTACCAATATTAAAATAGGCACCTGAAGAACACATCGGCCCAAAAGTAGCACAGGTAACCACATCCACTTCTTTAGCTGCCTTTTCTACTCCTTTTTTCTCAACAATATCGATAATTTCTTCCGCAGTTACTACTACAACCTGCCCACTTTTAATTTTCTGATTGATTTCTGCAATTGTTTTAGCCATTTTCACTTTCCTTTAAATAAATTAAAAATCCTCTTTCTAATTATGAATGTGATTATATCAATCACACTCACCCTTTGTCAAGAAGAAGCACAAAGTAACAAACAGGCACAAAGGCATCAAGGAACAGAGGCACAAAGTTAAAAGATAAAAGACAAAACTAAAAGACAGTCCATAGTCCACCGTCGATAGTCCATAGACAACAAATAACAGAAAGTTACAACTTGCAAGTTATAAGTTATAAGTTATAAGTTATAAGTTATAAGTTATGAGTTAACTACAACTACAAACTAAAAGACAAAGAATAAATACTAAATCCTAATATCTAAATCCTAAACAAATTCAAAATACTAAATTCTAAACAAAAAAATGAAGGTAAAATGTGTTTCGAACGATATAGCAAATTTTTCGCGTAGGGGTGGGCTTGCCCACCCTTAAACAAGCGTTAAAAAAATGGAACTGTCTGAGCAAAGCGAGTTTTCCATTTTTAGCTTGTTTTTGCGTGCCCAAAGGGTAAAATTATGCGTCTAGAGAGAAACATATTTTGCCTTTATTAAACCACCTTATTTGTCTAATTGTTTTTTAAGCATTTTTCCCGGATTATTATTGAGCCCTTTAAAATAATTAGGCATTCGGTCAGTTCTTAATTACAATATTTACTAATTTTTTAGGAACGGAGATTACTTTTATGATTTTTTTATACTGAATATAAGATTTTATTTTATCATCTTCCTGGCATTTTTTCTCTATTTCTCTT
>CBDUZB010000200.1:0-2166 GCA_965371605.1 uncultured bacterium | reverse complement strand
CCCCCTTTTTCAAAGGGGGAAGAAAGCATAGTGCATTCTTTAAAAAAGGGGGAGGACGACCTGTCTGCGTGCGTACACGCACAGGCAGGAATGTCAAATACTTTTGACATTCCTGCCCAACAAAGAAGGATGGTTTTTATGAAAGCAATGATTATGGCTGCGGGAATTGGAACGAGGTTGAGGCCTTTGACTTATAGTGTTCCTAAGCCGATGATGCCCTTAGCCAACAGGCCTGTTTTAGAATACACATTACAATTATTAAAAAAACATAATATTACCGAAGTAACCATTAATTTGTACACTGCACCTGAAATGATTACCGGTTATTTTGGGGATGGTTCTTCTTTGGGGATGAAAATTAATTACTCCGTAGAAAAGGAATTAATGGGTACCGCCGGGGGAGTAAAAAAGGTAGAGGATTTTTTTGGCGAAACATTTTTAGTGATGAGCGGGGATGGACTTACCGATATTAATTTAACGGAAGTAATTGAATTTCATCGTCAAAAGAAGGCATTGGGCACGATGGTGTTAAAAGAGGTTGATACCCGTTTTGAATATGGGGTTACTATGGTGGACAATGAAAATAGAATTGAAAAATTTGTAGAAAAGCCAAACTGGGGAGATGTTTTTTGTAATACTGTAAATACGGGAATTTATGTTTTTCAAAAAGAAATTTTTAACTTTATGCCCGCTAATAAATTTTATGATTTTGGACATGATTTATGGCCTTTGCTTTTGGAAAAAGGAGAAAAAATTTTTGGCTACCTCAGGGAAGAATACTGGTGTGATATTGGAAATTTGAACGAATATAAAAAAGCCCAGCAAAGTATTTTAGAGGGAAAGGTGGAAATATGTTTGTCCGGAGAAAAATATGCGGAAAATGTTTGGGTAGGAAAAGAAACTAAAATAGATAAAACAGCCCAAATAACAGGGCCATGTTTAATTGGGAAAAAGTGTCAAATAGAGAAGAATGTTTGTCTGGGGCCGGGGACTACTATCGGAGATTATTCGGTCATTAAAGAGGGGGCAATTTTAAATAATTGCATCCTATGGAATAACGTTTGCATTGATAAGAATGTAGAATTAAAAAATTGTATTTTGGGAGATTACACACATATTTCCGGAGAGATTTCTGTTTTTAATGGAGTGGTAATTAATGGTGAGGAAAAGGAGAAAAGAAAATGAATAATTTAATTTCTATTTGTTCTTTATCCAGACAGGAGCTCGAAAAAATTATTGCTCTTACCGGTAAGGTAAAGTATGAAAAGAAAGTAAAAAAAGGGGATAAACCTCTAACCGGGAAAACCCTGGCTATGATTTTTGAAAAACCTTCTTTACGCACCAGGGTAACTTTTGAAGTAGGAATGCTTCAATTAGGAGGTAATACCATTTATTTATCCAGTGAGGATGTACAATTGGGAAAAAGGGAAGCGGTTTCCGATGTGGCTAAAAATTTATCCCGCTGGGTAGATGGAATAATGATTAGGACTTACCACCAGGAAAAAATCGAAATAATGGCAAAAACAGCGAGTATTCCGGTTATTAACGGCCTTTCCGATTTGGAGCATCCCTGTCAGGTATTAGGTGATTTTTTTACTATTCTGGAGAAAAAAAAGAGTTTTAAAAATTTAAAGATTTGTTTTATCGGTGACGGAAATAATGTATGTTGTTCTTTAATGTTTGCCGCAGCTAAATTGGGAGTCGATATTAATTTGGCTATTCCGGATGGGTATAGGCTTAAGCAAAAATATATTAATATGGCCCAAAAAGATGCATTGGTTTCAGGTAGTAAAATAGAATTTTTAAAAGATCCTTATCGGGCAGTAAAAAATGCGGATGTGGTTTATACTGATGTGTGGACATCAATGGGTAAAGAAAAAGAAAGAAAAAAAAGGTTAGAAGATTTTGAAAATTATCAGGTTAACCGGAAATTACTTAATAAAGCACGGGAAGACTGTATAGTGATGCATTGTTTACCGGCTCATCGGGGAGAAGAAATTACCGGTGAAGTGATAGATGGCCCGCATTCCGTAGTTTTTGACCAGGCAGAAAATAGACTGCATGTACAGAAAGCTATTTTAAGTTTACTGATGAAATAAAGAACCAGAAAAAGCAAATAAGTTGATATCAAATTTGTGGAATGTTTTACGGCTGTTCTTCAGCCGT
>CBDUZB010000199.1:0-2238 GCA_965371605.1 uncultured bacterium | reverse complement strand
CAATGTTTTTTGTCAAACCGTTTTTTATTGAATTCGTTGTAGTGTTTATTCCTTTTCCAACAACTTTTGTTACTTTATTTTTTACCCCACTTATTTTATTCCCTGCCTTGTCTATTAATATTTTTCCTTGTCCCATTTTTTCAAAATTAATTGCTTTTTTTACTCCGGAAGGAACTCGTAATTGATTAACATTTACTTTTTTGAGCCAACCTCTCACTCCTAATGTTATGGCTATCCCTACCCCCATCCCGATAACTTCTGCTGTTACCGGTTTTACATCCATCATTTTAAGGGTTTTTGCTGTTAGCCTATCGGCTAATAATCCCGAACCAAAGCTTAAAGGGGCAACAACTAAAAAATATCCGGTTAATCCTAAGCCTGATAACATACCCAAATACTGAGCACCAACCAAACTACCATACGCTGTTTTTATTGCTAACCGGGAACTTTTAGGATAAAAATAATACATTAAGGACATTGTCTTGTCATCTAATTGAGCCAGGGAAGAAAATGCCAACAACGAACAAACCTCTCCCGTACCGGGAAAAGCAAATCCCATTAAAACGATTAGTCCGGTTATTGCTTTCCCTTTCAGGATTTTTTTCTCCCTGTTTATTAATTCTTCTTTTTTCAGTTCGGCTAACATAAACAATACACTCATTCCAAATAATTCTTCTCCCAATTGCTTATATACCCGCTTATTCATTTTTATTATACTATTGTTTAGATTTACATCGCTTATCTTCTTCATTAAATAATATATTTGACCGGCCATATCACCGAGCTCTTTTTGTTCATTGATAAAAAAATTCCCTTTTCCATCCATTTTATTTAATGCTTTCTCCGGATTCCTTAAAATCTCAAGAGTTCTAACCATTCCACCTTGCTCAATAATCGCTTCTGCCTGTGCTACGATTATTTCTAACTTTTCGGTAATTGCACTCCACTGCCCTATTTCTCCTTTTAAATTTTCCATATCTCCTAAAAGCTCTTTTATTTCTACTGCATTGCAGCCTAAAAGATCCTGTAATTGTCCGTATTCCTGTCGGGCTAATTTCTCTTTTAACTGAATTATTTCTCCCGACAATCCATCTACCTTTTTTTCTATTTCTTTAAATTCTTGAGCATTAAATATATCTTTTGTCTTTAGGGGGTTTTCTATTCCGGAAAGATTATACAATTTTTCGGTAAGTTCGCTAAATTTTTTCAATACATTATTTATCTCTATTTTACCTTGTTTTAAAAGCTCATTTTCTTTATTTAAAAGCTCCATCATACATCGGGGACGTTGTCAAGATGTCAAGATATAGTTTTCCTCTTTCCAGTGTAGTTGGGCGACCAAGGTCGCCCCTACGTATGGGATAATCCCTGTTTTCTTTTTCGTTTTCGTAGGGGTGGGCTTGCCCAACCTTTGGGGTTTTTGGTCAACCAATGTTCACCTCTACTAAATAAATCCCCCTAACCCCCTTTTTCAAAGGGGGAAAAATTGTCCTTTTTCTTTTATCCAGGTATTAAGGGCGGGCACTTGTCCGTCTAAGGAGGAAGCCCGCCCCTACGCGATATGTTTAAAATTCATGTCTGTTTTTTATTGGCGGGATTTTAATTCTTTTTCTTTTTCTTCTAATTTCTTTAATAAGTCAAATCGGCCTCGACGGCGTAGTTCTTCTTTTAAGTGAATTTCCTCGGCATTCAGACGGGCTTCCTCGGCATTCAGACGGGCTTCCTCGGCATTTAAACGGGATACCTTTTTATTCGATTCCTCTATTTCTTTTCGCAATATAGCTTTTTCTTTATCCCAGAAAGTGGTTAATGAACCTAAAGTTTTTTCTAACTGAGCTTCATCTTTTTTTAATTCACAGTGAATAATCATTAGACTTTCTAATTCCTCTTTTGCTTCTTCTTGTTCTTCTTTAGGTAAATTCTTTATCTCCTTTTTGGCTTTCCTACTCCATCCTCCCCAATATCCTACCTCTCTACCGGTAAATTTCTCAAACCAGTTCATTGGTGGAGCTAACTTTTTTATCTGTTTGGGTATGTCAAAAAGAGGTATTCCCATTCGCTCAAATAAATCGTAAAGCTCTTCTTTCCATTTATCATATTTTTCTTCTTCTTTAGGCCGTTTTTTACCTAAACTTAAAAATCTACTTTTTAATCCAACATACTCTTTTAAATCATCCCTTAACTTTTCTAATATCTCTCTTTCTTCTTTGAAATATTTCATCCTGATTTCCTTTTTAT
>CBDUZB010000198.1:0-2255 GCA_965371605.1 uncultured bacterium | reverse complement strand
ATTTGCGAGCAATGTCACCGAATGACCAGGGGTTTAGTGGAATCTTGCAAGTTTTGTGATTCTGAGAATGTTTATGGCGTATCCAGAGTAGTTGGTTATTTTAGCCGGATTAAAAACTGGAACAAGTCAAAACAAGGCGAATTAAAAGATAGACAGAAGGGTAATTACAGTGTTGTGGGATGACAACAAATAAAAAATCTGAAATTTAGGAGTGAAAAAATGGTTAATGTACAGATTAAACGGTTAAATTCCGATGTTTCCTTGCCGCAATATAAACATCATGGAGATGCCGGGATGGATCTTTGTAACGCTAGTGAAGATATTACCATTGAGCCCTCCGGAAGAGCTTTGATTCCTACAGGGTTAAAAGTTGGTATACCTTTAGGGTATGAATTACAAATTCGTCCCCGTAGCGGTTTATCCCTTAAAAAAGGGCTCACTGTTTTAAATACCCCGGGAACAATAGATGCCGGTTATCGGGGAGAGATTGGGGTAATTATATTTAATACTAATCCCAACTCTTCCGTAACCATTGCAAAAGGGGAAAGGATTGCTCAGGCTGTATTAAACAAAGTAGAACAGATTAAATGGCAGGAGTGCGAAGAACTAGACGAAACTTCCCGCAATGAAGGCGGTTTTGGCAGTACAGGCCATTAAAAAGTGATGGTATTTGCGAAATTTGGTAGCCGCAGGCTTTAGCCTGCGATTGCCAAAAAATGAAAAATTTTAACATTAACAACATTTATTTAAGGAGGAAAATATGCCTTTTTTTATTGGAAAAGACCGTGAGGCAAGAAGAGCTTATGGATTTGATGAGGTAGCATTGGTCACAGGCAATTTAACTATTAATCCGGAGGAAGTAGATATCAACTCCAATATCGGAAATTTGAAGGTTAAAATTCCTATTATTGCCTCGGCAATGGATGGGGTTGTAGATGTAAAATTTGCTATTGCTATGGGTAAATTAGGGGGATTAGCCGTTTTAAATCTGGAAGGAATTCAGACACGGTATGAGAATCCGGAAGAAGTTGTTAAAGAAATAGTCGAAGCTCCTTATGAAAAGGCAACGTCAATTTTTCAGAAGATTTATAAAGCCCCGATAAAAGAGCATTTAATTGCCAAGCGTATTGAGCAAATAAAAGCGGCAAAAGTCCCGGCAGCAGTTTCCAGTATTCCGAAAAGGGCAAAAAGGTTTAGTCTTATTGCCCAGGAAGCCGGTGCGGATATTTTTGTTGTTCAATCTACGGTTGCTGCTCCACGGCATTATTCTACTCAATATAAAGAAGTAAATCTGGGCAGTATTTGTAAGCAACTAAAAATCCCTGTAATTATTGGCAATTGTGTCGGTTACGAAGCCTCTTTGGAATTAATGGAAACAGGTTGTTCCGGGCTTTTTGTGGGAATAGGTCCGGGAGCAGCTTGTACTACCCGTGGTGTATTGGGAATAGGGGTTCCTCAGGTGACGGCTACTATTGATTGTGCTCAGGCAAGGGATTTTTACTATAAAAAAACAGGACGGTATGTTTCTATTATTACTGATGGGGGAATGGTAACCAGTGGGGATATTTGTAAGGCCTTTGCTTCGGGAGCGGATATGGTAATGATTGGTTCGGGCCTGGCTAAGGCAAAAGAAGCCCCGGGAAAAGGATACCACTGGGGAATGGCTACTCCGGATGTAAATTTGCCCCGGGGAACCAGGGTTAAAGTAGGAACTACGGCAACTCTAAAGGAAATTCTTTTAGGCCCTGCAATGGTAGATGACGGCACTCAAAATCTTGTCGGTGCTTTATGCATTAGTATGGCTAGTTTAGGAGCAAAAAATATCAATGAAATGCAAACGGTAGAGATTGTTATTGCTCCGGATATAAAATCAGAAGGAAAAGTTTTTCAGAAAGCACAAAAAGTAGGTATGGGAAAATAAGTTGTCTTTATAAATTACCTAATAAAAACGATAGAAATATGACCTATAAAATAGAAATTTTTAATAAACAGCATATAAAAGATATCAAGGCCGAAGAAACCGAAAAAGATATTTTGGATTTGGGGCTCAAAGGCATAAAAGAAGTTAAGTCTATTCTTTTATATGAGCTCGACGGGGATTTTACTACAAAAGAAATAACCGGCATTTGTAAAAATTTACTTATCGATGAAATCACTCAGGATTTTAAGGCCTATCCTTTAGAAAAAACCACAAATCAGAAAAATACTTTCCCGGCATCAAAAAAGAAGAATGAACAATGGTTAGTAGAGGTTTG
>CBDUZB010000197.1:0-2257 GCA_965371605.1 uncultured bacterium | reverse complement strand
AACTAATAACTTATAACTGTCGTTTATCTGTTGACTCTGGACTGTTTTATTTTACTTTTTATTTGATTTTATAAAAGTCGGAGTAATAAACACCGTTACCTCCGTATCCCCTTTATCTGAATCACGCACTCTAAAAAAATATTTCAATAAAGGAATATCCCCTAAAATAGGCACCTTTTGGTCAATTTTTTGTTCTATCGTTTGTTTTAATCCTGCAATTACAATAGTCGCTCCGGCAGAAACTTGTACCTGAGTGCTAGCCCTCCTTTCGGTAATGGCCGGGATTAAATACCCCTCCATTTTTACAGCATTGTCATAATCTAATAAACTTAAACTAACCGTGATTCCCGTAGCAATAATTTTTTTTGCCTCATCACCGGTAGGACTAATTTCCAGACTTATTCCGTATTTTTTCCATTCTACACTCATTCTACCTTCATCCTGAGGAACAAGAAAAGGAATTTCTCCCCCTACATGAAAATCCGCTTTCCCACCGCTTACAGATACCAAATTGGGTTTAGCCAGAATGCGTGCTTCCCCTTCCTGCAGTAACATATTCAAAGTAGTTGTAAGTTTGTTCATCCGGACAACTGTTCCTAAATCAAAAACACCGGGAATAGTTTCTTCTTCGAAAGAGATATTATCCGCCCATTGAATACCCATTTTTTTAAGTGACCCGACCTTTACCTCTATTATCTGAACCTGCAGTTGAATTAATGGTTCGGGAAGTAAAGAGTGTGATACCTGTAAATAATATTTTTCCCGGCTTCCATTATTATTCCACACCAGTAAAGAAGTAGTCCCGCTGCCTGTCCCGTTAATTAATATTTCTTTTTTAGAAACCATAGTAACATCTGCCACCAGAGGATTACCTATAGCTATTTTTTTTATAGAATAGGCAACGTTGATGACTCTGGACTCTCCGACCATCAGCTTTAAAACTTTGTCTTTTGCGGAAATGTAACCCGACAACAAAAACAAAAAGAAAAAAACACCTATTAATTTTCCAAATATCATTCTGTTCCGCATTATTTACTCCTTGAGTCTTTATTAGTACTCCCTGGGCATCATTTCTTTAATCCCTCTAATGATAGGAGGCATATCCAATTTATTTCGGGATGAAGGAGTTATATTTTTCTCATTCAGTAAAGAAGATAAATTCGTTCCGCAAACAGGGACCGTTTCTATATTTCCCTGTGCTTTTAAATAAATCATCAATTCTCCCTGATGAGCGGCAAAAATAATTTTTTCCGCTTCCTGAGGAGTTACACTTAAAGTTACCGTACGCAATTCTTCATCCGGAACAGCGGTTTCGTATTTTTCTTTTTTTCTTTTAGGAATAATTGTCCCGATAAGTTGTTTATTCACTGCTAAAACCAATAAATTTTGCATTAAAGTAATTGTTTTTGCTTCCAGTTTGTTATTCTTTTCATATTCAAAAGTAGTAATTAAATTAACCCGGTCACCGGCTTTAATCAACCCCGATATACCGCTAACTTTATCCACACCTAAAGAAATTGCCCCTTTTCCTTCCGGAATAACAAAAGACAATCTTGTTCCTTTTTCAAGAGAAGAAAGTTTGGTAGCAACGATTTGTTCTCCAATCATAATGGGAACAATCGTTGAATAAATATTTCTTCCTCTTTTGCCCACAAGCTCTTCCAACGATGTAAGAGCTCCCGGCTGTCGAAACTGTAAAGGAATTTTAGCCACCTTTACCATTTCTTTTTCAATAAAAGTAGCAGAAGAAATATAATCTTTAGCCACTAAAACTTCTACTTTTTTACCTCCGGCTAAATAGGCTTCTTCTAAACTATTAAGATATCCTCCTACCAAAACTACGGTTATAAAAGCAATACCTAATGCTGCTATTAACAATTTTTTATTTTTCAATGTCTTTCCCCTTATTCCTTTTGTGCTTCCTCAATCTTATTAGCGGCTTTTTCAAATCCACCCGTAATCTTCTCTCCAAAAATTTTTATTGCCCCAAAAACGGCAATTGCTATCAAAAGCACCAGTAAAACATATTCAGTCAATCCCTGTCCCTGCCGATTTTTTCTTAAACTTACCATCTTATTTCACCCCCCTTTAAAAAACAAATTCTAACCAAATTAACTACCCCGCAGCAAGCTACGGGTAATTAAACCCAAGACTCTTCACCTCCCTACAACGGGAGTTGATCCTTTTAATGAATGGGACAAATTACTTCCGGGAATACCAAACATCCATGTATCATTGGCACCCTCACAACAACCTT
>CBDUZB010000196.1:0-2288 GCA_965371605.1 uncultured bacterium | reverse complement strand
CGAAACAAAGACAAAAAATAAAGAATAGCAAATAGCGAAGGGCAAATAGCAAAAGAAAGAGTAAAGACAGGTACAAAGGCATCAAGGCATCCGCCTTACGAACTGGCGGACTTTTGCTCCGCTCCAGCAAAATAAAAAAGAGGCACAAAGTTAAAAGAAAAAGACAAAAAACAACTGATAGTTCATAGATAACGGAATAAAGACAACTGACATATGAGTAGAAAATTTAGGATTTTGAATTTGGTAATTGGGAATTTGAAAAGATAGTCGACAGTCCATAGATAAAGACAAAAGACGAAAAACGAAAAACGAAAGACGAAAGACGAAAGACGAAAGACGAAAAGACAACAAAAAAAGGCACAGAGGCATCAAGGCAAATAAACTACAGTTATAAGTTATTAGTTATAAGTTAACTACAAAAGAAGACAAAAAATAAAAAAGTTTGAAGTTGGGAGTTGGGAGTTTTAAAAAATAGTTAATTGTAGTTTATGACAATGTATGACACAAACTAATTTTCCCCCTTTGGAAAAGGGGGTTAGGGGGATTTTACTACTTGTGACGATTGTATTTATGAATTAAAAGATTTGTCATTTGGAGTTATGATAAAACGGAGGATGTTTTGACGCTTATTGTTCAAAAATTTGGTGGCTCTTCGGTATCTGATGCAGAAAAGATAAAAGCGGTAGCTAAAAAAATTATTAAAACCAGAAAAAAAGGGTGTCAGGTGGTAGTGGTAGTTTCGGCAACCGGAAAAACCACTGATCAACTGCTAAAATTTGCTGGTGAAGTAGTTGATAACCCTTGCGAACGGGAAATGGATATGCTTTTATCTGCAGGGGAACAAATCTCTATCGCCCTTTTGTCCATGGCTATAAAGGCGCAAAAGTATGACGCTATTTCTTTAACCGGGGCGCAGGCAGGTATTTGTACCGATAGCGTGCACAATAAGGCGAGAATTACCCGGATAGAAACAAAAAAGTTGAAAAAAGAATTAAAAAAAGGTAGAATAGTGGTCGTTGCCGGGTTTCAGGGAATAAGTTCGGGGGAGGATATTACTACCCTGGGAAGAGGTGGCTCGGATTTAACGGCTGTGGCTTTAGCTGTAGTATTAAAGGCTCGGGTTTGCGAAATTTATACGGATGTAGCCGGGGTTTATACTGCCGACCCCAGAATAGTTAAAGAAGCAAAAAAGATTGATTATCTTTCTTTTGATGAAATGTTGGAAATGGCAGGATTAGGAACGCAGGTAATGCAGGCGCGTTCAGTAGAGATGGCAAAAAAATTTAATATTGATTTACATATCCGTTCTAGTTTTTTAAAAGGGGAAGGGACGATTGTTACCAAGGAGGTTCCTTGTATGGAGGATGTTATAGTAAGTGGTATAGCTTTTGATTCTGACCAGGTAAAGATGTCTATAACCAAGTTACCCGATAGGCCGGGTGTAGCCGCACAGCTTTTTAGTGAATTAGGTAAAAAAGAGATTAATGTAGATATGATTATTCAGAGTTCGGCAAGGGATGGAGTGAATAATATTTCTTTTACTGTTTCTCGAACAGATATAAAAAAGACCTTGGAGATAATGAATAAAATTAAGAAAAAATTAGGGGCGAAAGATGTTTTTCATGATGCTCAAGTGTCTAAGGTTTCTTTAATCGGGGTCGGGATGAGGAGTCACGCCGGCGTAGCCAGCAAAATGTTTTCGATATTAGCAGAGGAAAGAATAAATATTGAAATGATTTCTACTTCGGAAATAAGAATTTCCTGTGTGATAAAAGAGAAAGATTTAGTAAAAGCGGTAAAAGTATTGCATAAAAAATTTAAATTGAACAAATAAATAAAGTGCAAAAAAATAATTCAGAAAAATCAGGTAAAAAATTATGAAACAGATTAAACTTTATGATACAACTCTGCGGGACGGTAGCCAGAGCGAAGGTATATCGTTTTCCGTGGCTGATAAAATAAAAATAGCTAAAGAACTGGACAACTTTGGTATTCATTATATTGAAGGGGGATGGCCGGGTTCTAATCCTAAAGATATTTTGTTTTTTAAAAAAGTAAAAGAAATTAAATTTAAAAATGCCCGCATAATTGCTTTTGGAAGTACCCGTCGAATGCACAAAAAAGTTGAAGAAGATTTAACCCTTAAATATTTACTCAAAGCGGATACCCATGGAATAGCAATTTTTGGCAAAAGTTGGGATTTACATGTAAAATATGCTTTACGAACAACATTGGGTGAGAATTTAAAAATGATTTATGACTCAATTAAATATTTAAAAAACAAAAAT
>CBDUZB010000195.1:0-2322 GCA_965371605.1 uncultured bacterium | reverse complement strand
AATTATTTCAGTTTTGCCCAGGAGGGCTTATTGAAAAAAGTAGGGGCAGACTTTGTGTCTACCCTAAAAGGAGTTAGCAATAGATGAAAAGTAATTTATTCATAGAATTTTGTCCTTATTGTGGTTATAAATTAGTCAGAAAGATGTTGGAGGGAAGAGAAAGATTATATTGTTCGAGGTGTGGGAAGATATATTACGAAAATCCTACTCCGGTAGTAGCAGTGATAGCCAGAGATGATGAAGGCAAAATATTGTTAATAAAAAGGAAAATAGAACCTTGCAAAGGTGAATGGGCTTTGCCGAGTGGGTTTATGGAGTTAGATGAAAGTCCCATAGAAGCGGCCCTGAGGGAATTGGCTGAAGAAACCGGGCTAAAAGGAAAATCGAAGAAGCTGATAGGAGTTTATTCTAATAATAGCGAAATTCATGGTTATTTGGTTACTATAATATATGAAGTTGAAATTTTAGGAGGAAAGCTTTGCGCTGGTGATGATGCGGAAGAGGCAGATTTTTTTACGGTTAACCAACTTCCTTCCTTAGCCTTTCAATCTCATCAGGAAGCCTTGGAGAAGGTTTTAAAATAAAGGCTTTAATTTCATTCAAATTTTGTAAGAAATTATTTGATTATAAGCGATTATTTTTAATAATAAAAAGGAGAAGATAATGGAAAAAGTAAATTTTTTTAAAGTCAATGAATTAAAAGCAAAGAAGGTTTTGGAAGATTCTAGGTTAAGGGTTGTAACAAATAAAAATACAATGGTAACCTTTTTTGAATTTGGGCCTGATACCTCTATTATGCCTAAACATAAACATCCTCATGAACAAACAGCAACAGTAACAGCGGGCTCAATAAAAATGATTGCAGGAGGGGAGAGTAAAATTTTAAAAGTAGGTGAAGGAGCGGTAATTCCTCCTAATGTAGAACATGAAGTTATTCCTTTAGAGCCGAATACCAAGGTAATGGATGTTTTTTATCCTATACGAGAGGATTATCTTTAGTAAAATTAAACAGATTAAAGGAGTATATGATTGAAGATATTAGCTTTAGATTTTGATGGAGTAATTGTAGATAGTGTTTTAGATTCGCTTTTTGTGGGTCACAATGCCTATTTAAGACTTTATAGCCGAGGGAAAAAGAAATGTTTTGGGGGAGAGCTTTTTATTTTTGAAAATTGGGAAGAGACTAAAAATCAGCACCAGGAAGAGATAAAATATTACCGTACCCTAAGGCCTTATATTCGGGGAGCAACCGATTATGGTTTGCTCCAAAAATTAATAGAGGAAAATAAATCTATTAAAAGTCAGGAAGAATTTGATAATTATAGGAAGACAGTAAGGTTTGATTTTGAAGCCTATGAAAAAGAATTTTATAAGGAACGAGAAAGACTTCAAAATATAAATTATAGAGATTGGTTTAATTTGGAACCAGCCTATCCCAAAGTAATAGAGGGGGTAAAGAAGTTATTAGATAAAGGAACTAAAATCGTTATTGCTACCGCTAATAGAAGAAAAGCAATTACTAAATGTTTTACTCCTGAATATTTTGGTTTTACCATTAAACCGGAAGATATTTTGGATAAGAGATATGGTGAAAATAAATCCGAGCAGATGAAGCAGATTGTAAAATTATATAATGTCAAGTTTGAAGAAATATATTTTATAGATGATCAGGTAAGCCATTTAATTCAAACCAGACCTTTAGGAGTAAAAGTTCTTTTGGCTGGCTGGAGCTACGCAACTGATATTCAAAAAGAGGAAGCCCGGAAACAAAATATTCCAATTATTGAAAAAGAAAGAGATTTTTATGCAATTGTTAAAAATTCTTTAAGCGAAAAAATTTAAGAGGAAGCATGATTCTAATTTTATAGGACAGGCGTTCCCTATCTTCACGAGAACAGGCCGCCTGTCTGATTTGAAAAGTAGATATATTTTATAAAAATAAAAAATAGAAGAAGGAGAAAAAAATGAAAATAGTAGATTATAAGGAAGTTAAAGCTGAGGCCGTAGATTTTGAAGAAGCTAAAGATGTTAAAGTGAGGTGGCTTATATCTGATAAAGATAAAGCCCCGAACTTTGCTATGAGGTTGTTTGAGGTTGGTCCGGGAGGGTACAGTCCTTTACATACTCATAATTGGGAACATGAAGTATTTATCTTAGAAGGTGAAGGAGTAGCCACTGATGGCGAGAACGAGACCCAGATTAAAAGCGGGACAGTGGTATATGTGGCTCCTGAGGAGAAACATCAGTTTAAAAATACCGGCTCTGATACTCTAAAATTTCTCTGCCTGATTCCAATTAAAAAATAAAATTAGCGTAGAGCGT
>CBDUZB010000194.1:0-2329 GCA_965371605.1 uncultured bacterium | reverse complement strand
AAAAGATAGAGGACATTCAATTGAATAGGGCTATAGATATTTTGAAAGCGAGAGAATTTTTTTTAGCTCCTTCTTTAATGGAGAAAACAAAAAATAATGAGAAAAAAAAGTAAGTCGATAATTAAATATGTATTTATTATCCTGATAGTTTGGGGAGGGTGGTATTGGCATCGGTTAATAAAACAGAAAATTCCCGCAGATCTTGGGGATTATACCCGGTTTTCTCAAAAATTGGATGAATGCATAAATAAGGAATTGATTTCTTTAGGAATTAGCAATGAAAATTTATTAAAGAAATATCAACAGCAGAAAAAAGCTGAAAATATGTGTTGGTTGGAAATAACAAAGGAAATAAAGGTTCCTGATGACTGTTCACTATCAGTTTGTAAAGAACGGATTGTTGCCGTAGTGGAGGATATAGGGGGGGATATCTACGATGTAGATTTGGAGGAATTCGGGAATAAATTAAAAATAACCTGTGGCCAAAATTCTAAAATTTTTCAAAATTTAATTTTGTGGAAAAAAAGGACAAAGAAAGCGGAATATAAAATTGCTCTGGTTATTGATGATCTCGGATATAATAATGATTTGCCCGATAAATTTTTAAAACTTAATATTCCCATAACTTTTTGTATTTTACCTCGGGAGAGGTATTCTACGGTTTTATCCGATAAAATATTAAAAGCGGGTAAAGAGGTTCTTCTTCATCTTCCCTTAGAGCCGAAAGCTTATCCCAAAATAAATCCGGGGCCATGGGCTATTTTTACTTCTATGGATGATTCCGAAATAAAAAAAATATTTTTATCCAATTTAAAAAGTGTTCCCGATGCTTGTGGGGTAAACAATCATATGGGTTCAAGATTTATGGAAAACGAAGAAAAATTAAAAGTACTGCTTACTTGTATAAAAGAAAAGAAGGGTTTGTTTTTTCTTGATTCTAATACAACTAATTCTGCTGCAGATAAAATTAGCGAGGATTTAGGTTTGAAGTTTGTAAAAAACAAGGTTTTTTTAGATAACGAAGACGATCTAAATTACATACGAAAACAATTGAAGGTAGTTTATCGAAAAGTTTTGAAAGAAGGGACTGTTGTTGCTATAGGACATGTTCAGAGAAAAAATACAGCCCTCGCTTTAGCGGAATTTATTCCTACCTTAAAAGGAAAAAATATAAAATTTATATTCGTTTCGGAATTGGCTGAATAGTTAAAAAAAATTAAAATTGTAGAGATAGATTATGCTTGTATTAGGAATAGATACATCTTGTGATGATACATCGGTAGCAGTGGTCAGGGATGGAACGAAAGTTCTTTCTAACATTGTTTCTTCTCAGAATGTTATTCACGAAAAATATGGAGGGATAGTCCCTGAACTCGCTTGTCGCAAACATTTGGAGATTATAAATTTTGTTATAGAGAAAGCTTTGAAAGATGCAAAAATAAAATTTAAAGATCTGGATAGTATTGCAGTAACTCGCGGTCCGGGATTGGTTGGTGCTTTATTAATTGGTATGATGACTGCTAAATCTCTTGCCTATGTATATAACCTGCCGTTGATGGGAATTAATCATTTAGAAGCTCATATATACGCTAATTTTTTAGAATTTTCTTCGCTAAAGCCTCCTTTTGTTTCTTTGGTTATTTCCGGAGGACATACGGATTTAATTTATTTTCATGATTTTGAACAATATAAAATATTAGGAAGGACACGGGATGATGCAGTAGGGGAGGCTTTTGATAAGGTAGCTAAATTTTTGAATCTTGGTTATCCGGGTGGCCCCGTAATCGATCGCTTGTCCTCCAAAGGAGATGCCGGAAAAATAAGATTTCCCCGTCCGTTTTTAGGTAAAAGTTTTGATTTTAGTTTTAGCGGGCTTAAGACAGCTGTCGTAAATTATGTTGCTTCCCAAAAAGGAAATTATTCTGTTGCGGATATAGTAGCTGGTTTTCAACAATCGGTAATAGAAGTTTTAACCGTAAAAGCTATAAATGCTGCCAAAGAGATGAAAGTAGGGAAAATCGTTTTAGGTGGAGGGGTGTCGGCTAATTCTGCTTTGAGAAAATACTTAAAAGCGGAAGCAGCTAAAGACCGGATTAAAACTTATTTTCCCGAACTCTGTCTATGTACGGATAATGCAGCAATGATTGCTTGTTTGGGATATTACAAAATGAAGAAATATTATAAGAATAAAAAAGACAGGTGTTTTTCTTTAAGTCAATTAGATTTGAATGTTGAACCCAACTTAAAAATAGAAGAAAACTTTAAATTCAATGAGACTTAGGGTTTTTTTCAGCTATGCTGACAAAAACTCTGTAGTCGAATTGATCCT
>CBDUZB010000193.1:0-2358 GCA_965371605.1 uncultured bacterium | reverse complement strand
TTTTCGTGAACATTATAACTTTTAGTTATTTAAAGGTCAATATAAATCTCGCAAGAAAACCTTTCGGAAAAAAGAGACATTTCCCAATAACCAGTTTTAAAAGCAATAAATCTTGACGAATAAGAAAAATTCTTGTAGAATATGAAGGCAAATTTAGAGAGAGGGAACCGAAGGGAGGGAAAATGTTGAAAAACTTAAAAGGTACTATTAAAAGACAATTTTTTACTGGAATGGCAATGCTTTTGCCGTTGGGGTTAACCTTATATGTTGCCTGGATTCTTTTTAATTTAGTAGGAAAGGGATTTCTTCCTTTTGTAGAAAAAATGTCTTTTCTTTCCCGGTATGATTTGCCGCCCCTTTGCAGTAAAGGAATAAGTTTTATTATCACGTTGTTCATTATTTGGTTTATCGGAGCAATTGCTGCCAATATTGTCGGACGCAAATTTATGCAGATGATGGAGTTAATGATTATTAAAGTTCCTTTATTGGACCGTATCTATCAGTCAATGAGGCAAATTATTCATGCTATGTTTTTTTCTAAAAATGCTTTCCGGCAGGTGGTAATGATTGAATATCCGAGAAAAGGGCTTTATACTTTAGCTTTTGTTACTAATGTTCATCAATCCAAAGAAGGGAAAAAAGGGAAAATTCTGACTTTGTTTATTCCTACTACCCCTAATCCTACTTCCGGGTGGTTTATAATTATTCCCGAAGAAGAAGTTGTTCAACTGGATTTACCTGTACAAGAGGGAATGAAGCTGATTATTTCCGGGGGGGTTGTTTCCCCTGATGGATTTTTTGATTCTTTACCTGTGAGGGGAAAGATAAAAAAATGAGACGCTTGTTAAAGGGGATAGGAAAAAATATTGTTCTTCTGGGAGTAGCGAGTTTTTTTAATGATATAAGTAGTGAAATGATTATTGCTATTTTCCCGATGTTTATTGTTTCTCTGGGAGGGGGAGGAATGGCGGTTGGTTTGATCGGGGGTTTGGGAAATTCCCTGTCCAGTATATTAAAGGTTTTTTCAGGGTATTGGTCGGATAAAATAGGAAAGAAAAAAGTTTTTGTTTTTTGGGGGTATTTTTCTTCGGCAGTAGCGAAATTGTTTTTCCCTTTTTGTTATAATTGGGGAGAATTGTTATTCTTAAGAATGGCGGAAAGAATAGGTAAAGGAATTAGAACTGCTCCACGCGATGCTTTGTTATCGATTTCTGCCGATCATAAAGTTCGGGGGAAAGCCTTTGGTATTCACAGAGCAATGGATTCTCTGGGTGCGGTGATAGGAGCGTTGAGTGCTTTTTTTCTATTTTGGGTATTTAAATTTTCTTTCAGGCAAATAATAATAGTTGCAGCGGTCATTGGGTTTGTTGCCCTTTTTCCTCTTTTTTGGGTTGAGGAAAAAAAGAATAACGGAGAGGGCAGTAAAATAAAAAAAGGATTAAATCACTTGCCCGGAGAATTTAAAAAATATTTGATCGTAGCGGCGTTGTTTTCTTTGAGCAATTTTACTTATATGTTTCTGATTTTAAAATCAAAGATAGTGATGGATAGTTTTTTTTCTCCACGTTTAGCAATTGCGGTTCCTATTTTACTCTATGTCTGGTTTAATATTATTTATTCCCTTTTTTCTGTTCCTGCAGGGATATTTTCCGATAAAATAGGAAGAAGGGAAGCTCTTTTTATGGGATATTCCATTTATGGTATAACCTATTTAGGTTTTGCAAAAATACATTCTTTGGGTTTGTTTATTTTATTTTTTGCTTTATATGGATTGGCTTTTGCTTTAATAGAGGGAAATCAACGGGCTTTTGCCAGTGATTTTGTAGAAGAAGAGAGAAGAGGGTTTGCGTTAGGAATGTTTCATACGGTAATTTCGGTAACTACCCTTTTTGCCAGTTTAATTGCCGGGTACTTATGGAATTTAAATTCTAGTGCTCCTTTTCTATATGGGGCAGGAATAAGTTTATTTTCCGCAATGATGATTTTTTGGGTTAAGCCCAATCGGACAAAAACAGAAAAAGGGGGAAAGAAAGAATGCCTTTAAAAGAAGAAATAAGAGAAAAAGCTTCCCGGGCAAAAATAGCCGCGGGAAAAATAAAAAACCTTTCTGCGACGGAAAAAAATGAAATCTTATTAGCGATGGCAGGTGCTTTGGAAAAAAACGAAAAAGAAATTCTTGAAGCAAACC
The DNA here is from genome assembly GCA_965371605.1 of uncultured bacterium. Taxonomy (GTDB): domain Bacteria; phylum CBDUZB01; class JAGLHV01; order JAGLHV01; family JAGLHV01; genus JAGLHV01. Next base: position 170 of record CBDUZB010000193.1, on the reverse strand, counting down.
AAAAGGATTTGAATTTAGCCGGAGAAAAAAATTGTTCTTCTGCATTTATTGAGAGACTGACTTTAACTAAAGAACGCATAAAAAGTATGGCTAATGGATTAAGAAAAGTTGCTTCTTTGCCGGATCCGGTAGGAGAAACACTGGGAGAAATAATAAGGCATAATGGTTTG
>CBDUZB010000192.1:0-2360 GCA_965371605.1 uncultured bacterium | reverse complement strand
ATATCTATTTGAAAAGCAAGTTTTTTTGATTTTAAAGCCCGAAGAATGTTTTATCCTATCAATAAAAGAAAGGAATTATTTATAAAAGAGGACGACAACCCTTTCAAAAATAACCCCTCAACTTACAAATTTACAACTTAAATGCATCCGGCAAGAGACAAGAAATTTGTTTTTGTTTGAGCTTTCCATCCCCTCTAACCATAATTACTAAAACATCTTTTCCAAACTCATAAATTACCTGGCGGCAAGCACCGCAAGGGCTTATCCATTGGGAACCATCACCAACCACACAAAGAGCTATTATCTCTGTCTCACCACCGGCTATAGCATTAAAAATAGCTGTCCTTTCGGCACAGATACTCAACCCATAAGAACTATTTTCCACATTACACCCTTGATAAATTTTACCCTTACCGGTCAATACCGATGCCCCAACCGGAAACTTAGAATAGGGACAGTAAGACTTTTTTTTTGCCCGCTTTGCCTGTTTGATTAATTCATCTATTTGCCTTTTTTTTGTATTTACTTTCATTTTGTCACCCCGCCTTTATCTCTTTCGTCGGTGTCCCGGAATCCAAATATATCTTCCCCTGCGCCTGCGGCTACCAGATTTCCACAATTACCATCACTCATCCCAAAATTCTTTTTTATTTGTAACTCTTTTCTGAGTCTTTAGCATTTTATTTTTGACATTACCTTTAATTTTTATATTCCGGAACAAGTTGTTTCAATTTATCCATAGCTACATCGAGATTTTGCTTATCAGCTAAATGCCAGAGTTCTTCAATTTCCTTAAATAACGGCTCTTTTTCTACCTTAACCGAAAAAGTTGTAAATATTTTATCATTCTCTGTTTTTAATACATTTTCTTTTTCAGTTAAAAGTTCTTCATATAATTTTTCACCCGGCCTTAACCCGATAAATTCAATATCTATATCTTTATACGGACATAAACCTGATAACCTAATCAACGATTCCGCCATATTAAGAATTTTCACCGGTTTTCCCATATTAAGAACAAAAAGCTCTCCGCCCCGACTCATACTACCCGCCGTCAAAACTAAATGTACCGCTTCGGAAATCGTCATAAAGAACCTTATTACTTCAGGATGAGTCACTGTCAAAGGCCCTCCCTGAGCTATCTGTTTTCTAAATAAAGGTAAAACACTCCCGCTGCTATCTAAAACATTGCCGAATCGAACTGCACAAAAACTCGTCTGCTCCGCATTATGTAACGACTGGACTACTTTTTCAGCAACCCGTTTAGTCGCCCCCATAATACTGGTAGGATTAACTGCTTTATCTGTAGAGATCATTACAAACTTTTCTACCTTATGTTCAACTGCCAAAGTAGCTACATTTCTGGTTCCTCCGATATTGTTTTTAATAGCTACATCTATACTTTCTTCCATTAAAGGCACATGTTTATAAGCTGCTGCATGAAAAATAATCTGGGGACCACAATTTTTAAAAACACTTTCCATCTTTGCTCTATGTTGAATATCAGCAATCACCGGTTTAAGAATAGACGGAGAATATTTATTTAATAATTCCATATGTATTGCATAAAGTGCATGCTCGGAATTATCTAACAAGACCAATTGGCGTGGATTAAAACTAACAATCTGCCGGCACAATTCTGCCCCAATAGATCCCCCTGCCCCGGTTACCATCACTATTTTCCCTTTCAGAAATTTAGCTGTTGTAGAATTTTTCTTAAAATGCACTTCCCTATCTAAAACATTTTCCGGCTTAACATCTCCTATTTGACTAACCTGCAAAGAACCATCCAGGATATTAAAAAGAGAAGGAACTCTCTTCAATTCTACCCCTACCTTTTCACATAAAGAAATAATTTCTTTTGTTCGCTCAACGGCTATTGAGGGAATAGCAACAATAAGCATGGTTGCTTTTTTCTCTTTAACCCATTTTTCCGCTTCTTCAATCTTGCCTAAAATAGGGACATCCCGAATAATCATTCCCTTTTTGGCCGAATTATCATCGAGAAAACCTACCGGCCGGTAAGGAACATAACCGTTTTGTTCCATGTCCCGAACTAACAATTCTCCACAACTCCCGGCACCTATAATAATTACTTTTTTACAGCTATGTTTCCTCATATTATTAAATTTCTTCCAATAAGAAGAACTTAAATAGATTAAAAATCTACTCCCACCGACCAAACCCGTAGTAATAATAGAAGTCATTATTGCTACTGTGCGCGGCAAAAAAAGATTGTTGATAAAATAAAGACAGACGATATATATGGCAATACTTATATTTACCGACAGAAAAATACGAAAAATATTACGCACCGTCATATAACGCCAATCATGATGATAAAACTCAAAAAAATAAAA
>CBDUZB010000191.1:0-2391 GCA_965371605.1 uncultured bacterium | reverse complement strand
AACAGGCTAAAATAAAAAATAAATTCAAAATTCAAAATAAAAAAATATAAGGAGGGGAGAAAAATGAAGTGTTTTTTACGAAAAATGGCAGTAATTAGTTTGTTTTTAACTTTATCGCAGGGTAGTTGGGCGCAGGAAGAAAAAGGGGCAGGGGAATATAATTCTGACGATGTTGTGCTGAGTGCAACTAAAACAAATGTCGCAAAAGACGAAATAGGAACCTGGGTGACAATAATTACCGAAAAAGAAATAGTCGAAAAAGGTAAAGGGACGGTATTGGAATTATTAAGGGATGTTCCGGGATTGAGCATTTTACAATGTTCCGGGTTTGGGGGAACGGCTTCTATTTATTTGCGGGGTTCAAAACCTGGTTATACCCTGGTAATGATAGACGGGGTAGAAGTGAATGACCCTATGGTTGTCGATAGATCTTTTGATCTTGGGTGTTTAACTACAGATAATATTGAACGGATTGAAGTTATTCGTGGGCCTCAAAGCACTCTCTATGGTTCGGATGCTATAGGAGGAATAGTTAATATTATTACTAAAAAAGGCAGGGGAAAAGCAAAGATAGAAGTTTCAGGTTCAGCAGGAACCGATAATACTTTTAGCGAGTTTGTAGGGGTGAGAGGAGAAACGGAAAAGGTGAATTATTCGCTTGCTGTATCTCGGCTGGATTCTGCAGGTATTTCTAAAGCAGACAGGGTGGCCGGTGAAACTTTAAATTTGGAAAAAGATGGTTTTGAAAATACTACTATTTCCTCGCGTTTAGGATATAATTTAGCAGATAAAAGTGAGCTGAATTTAAGTTTACGTTATACAGAGGCTAAAATTGATGTTGATGATGGCAGCTATGATGATGATCCTAATCATACATCTGACCGGAAAGTTTTAACTTCTAAGTTAGAGTTTAAGCAATTACTTTCTCTCAAATGGGACCATAAATTATCGCTTTCCTTTTTAAATATGGAAAGAAATTATCGCGATAAGGAAGATGTGATAGATATAATGGAAGATTTAACCAGCTGGTATAAAGGGGAAAACAAAAAAATTGAATGGCAGAATAATTTTCTATTAAGCAAAATAAATACACTAACCGTTGGTTTTGAAAGGGAAGAAGAAAAGGGCTCTTCTTTTTACCGGTCCGGAAGTTATATTAGTGATTTTGATGAAAAAAGCATATATAATACCGGGTATTATTTACAAAATCAGCTCAAGTTGAGGGATAGATTATTTACTACTCTGGGTTTAAGAGCGGATGAGCATGAACTTTTCGGAACTCAGTTAAATTATAAGATTTCCTGTACTTATCTTATTTCTGAAACAGGTACCCGTCTGAAAGGGAATTGGGGAACAGGTTTTAAAGCCCCTTCTCTTTTTCAGCTCTATTCGGATTATGGAAACACGGATTTAAAACCGGATGAAAGCAGGGGGTATGATTTAGGTGTGGAACAGGGGTTATTGGAAAAGAAAGTTTCTCTGGGAGTGGCCTATTTTCACAATGACTTTGAAAATATGATTGATTGGGATAATTCTATCAGTAAATACAAAAATATCGGTAACGCCTGGACGGAAGGTTTAGAAGTAGGAGTAAGGTTTAAACCCCGGGAGATTTTAAAGGTAAATCTTAATTATACTTATACCCGAACAGGGGATGAGAAGACCGGGTTAGAATTGTTGAGACGCCCGATAAATCAGAGCAATTTTAATGTTAATTGGGACTTTTTACAAAAAGGAAATGTTAATTTAAATATATCTTATACAGGCGAATATGAAGATATAGATATTACTACTTATCCCGGGGAGCGAATTACTCTGGGAAATTATGCGGTGGTCAATCTTTTTAGTGCCTATGATTTAACTGAAAATCTTGAGGTTTTTGTAAAAATCAATAATCTTCTCGATAGAGATTACCAAGAAATTTTTGGATTTGCTGTTCCCGGAACAGCTTTTTACGGAGGAATCAAAGCAGTTTTTTAAGCTTTAAACCCTTGACCATTTTCCGTATTATTTGATATACTATTACGTAGTAAAAAAGGGGGGGGATAATGGAAAAGCAAGCCCGTTTTTTTAAAACGAAAGAAGGACTTATTTTTTTTGCAGGCTGTATTTTGTTTGTTGGGATAATAATACTTTTTTCCTTTTTTCAATTAATGGGAATAAGATTACTGGAAAAAATTTTACCCATGATTACCCTGGATATTCTTGCCGGCAGGGGAGCAAGTATTTGTATGGGGTTGGGTGCAGGAATGTCTCATACGCTGGTTGCTTTTATTTCCATTGTGATTAATACGAGTTGGCTTTTTATCTTTTATCCTTTATATGTCTATTATCATCATAAAGTAATAAAAATAAAAAGACCTTTTTTGAAACGACTTTTTGGTTAACAAA
>CBDUZB010000190.1:0-2400 GCA_965371605.1 uncultured bacterium | reverse complement strand
GTTTATTTTTATTTCTTTCGGATTCTTTAAATCTTCCAATGCTTTTTTAAATGGAATATGTACACCAGAATACATATCCAATTTCCTCTTTAATTTTGATTTTATTTTTTCAACAACAGGATTAAACATTAAAACCCGCTTCTGTCCCTGGTAATCAATAACAATGAAAATTTCCAAATATAATAAATCATCGACTATTTTTACAGCTCCTGACAAAGAAAGATTCCCTTTAATATCATCTATCGAAAATTTATTATTCCCATGGTTTATACTCCCGTGCAAAACGATAAACTGTGCTAATTTTTTAATTTGTAATTTTTTGATATTTTTCTCAGCAATTTTGGTATCATATTCCTCAATATCTCTTATTCCTAATTTCTCCCAACGATATTTTTTGATTTTGGCTTTACCCATCTTCGGAGATATCGCATCGTTTAATTTATAATGCTTTTCTTCATTAGGTTCTCCTCGATAAAAACCAATTTCCAAGGGAACTAAAACATCAAATACATCATGCAAAAAATCATCCCCTACTCCCAGTTTTTCCATTAATAATTTTCGCGTAATCTCTTTCTCTTGAGCAATTAATTCTAAAACTTTAGCAAACTCAGGACTGGAAATAACTAACCGGTCAAAATTATTCAGCACCTCATCTTCTGTCAATCTCCCTTTAGGATAGGCTACTCTTTTTTTATAGGAATTTAATCTTTCTTTTAATGTCTTTCTATACTTTTCATCTACCAATCTATATCTTTTTACACCTTTAAAAATACTTACCTCCAGATATTCTTCTAATTCTTTTATCAACCCAAGAGCTGTTCCGGAATACACCTCCACTTCTTTAGCTATATCAGGAACACTAAAACTTTCATTCTTCATCAATAAAAACTCCAGGACGACTCTTTTCCCCTTTCCGCTTACTTCAAATTGTGCTAATTTACTAAGGTTTGTTCCCACCTTTTTCTTTGTTTTTCTTGTCAATTTTTGCTCTAACTCTGGTTTTATTGTAAAATTATCCCAATTTAAAATCCCCTCCCGCTGGTGTTTCAGACTGATATCGCCTTCTTTAACAATAATTGTAAGAAGAGAATTCCTGGCTTCCCTATTTGTAGTCGAATGAATTAACAAACCCTCATTATCAGAAACAGGAAAATTATTTGTTTTCCAAATGTTTTTAATTTTTTCAACACTGTCTTTCTCCCCCACTATCGCTACCTTCAAATCCGATAATTTTCCCAATTTTTCCACTTCATTAAAAATATTAACTAATATATTTTCATTAGTATATTCCGGTGCAATATTGGCTATAAGGGCAATGTTCCCCCCATCTTTATTTTTTCCTATAAGTATTAGTTCAATACGCTCCCGAAAACCCGTCATACGAATGACTTCTTTTTCACCAAGAGAACCAACTATTAAACAAGATTTATCAGGAGAATATATTTTTCCATAACCCACATTTATTCCTTCACCTCTATCAGCAGCAGGTAAAAAGTCAGGCTTTTCTAAATCCCCGGTAGGAAGTATTCTCCAATATCGGTGATTATAAGCAAACTTTTTACTCATACCTGAAATATTGTTTCCATTATCAATTTTCAATACCATCATTGCACAGAACAAAACACTTAATACTACTCCTCCTATCCATGGAAAATTCATCCCAAATAACGATACCCCAACCGCAGAAGCAGCCACCTCCGGTGCTGCACTGGCAATAGGAATAAAACCGACAAGCAAAACTGCCGCAGTAAAAACCGTTGCCACAATCTTACTAAAACCCGTATGCCCATCCCCCATAATTTCAGGAACATCACTTTTTTCTTGTTGCTTCATCCAATCAAAAAAGACCTCAACCCCTTTGTTACCCGAATAATCTTCCTTGATTTTTTCAATTATTTCATTAAACTTTTCCTCTCGTAATTCATAAAGTTTTTCCATCCGTCTCCAACTCATTCCTTTAATCTGAGGCTTATCCCCATCAACACAAGAAACCATTGCCTGAAGAATTGCCTTTGAATTTAAATAGTGACCAATTAAAAAATCCTCCACATCTAATTCTGTAAGTTTCGGATCTGCTATAAAGCTCAAGATATTATCTATTTCTTCCTCTTTCATACCCTTCACAGGCAATCCGGGTAATCCGTAATCTTTTAATAAGTTGAGATTTGTTTCCAAATGCGGGGCTTCCAAGATTTCCGGCCTTTGCGAAGAAATTATCGCTAACCAGCCTATTTGCTCCAGTAAATTGCTATTAGTATCTTCAAGTTTTTTTCTTTCACCCTCGCTTTGCTCCCTCTCATCCTTTAGTTCTTTGTTTCTTTTTACATCTGCAACAGTAGGCCATGCCTGTATATATTTATAAAATCTCCTAAATTCTCTTGGATTAATCTTTTTAATTTC
>CBDUZB010000189.1:0-2417 GCA_965371605.1 uncultured bacterium | reverse complement strand
TGTCTCCCTCTGCAGAGGCAACGACTGTCCCGTCTCCGGCAGCAACAGCAGTAAATACGCCTTCAGCAGTTATCGTCCCCAGTGTGATGGGATTTACCGACCAGGTAAAATCTACCATCACCGGTGCCCCATCACGCAAAGCTGTGGCAATAAAATTTTCGGTATTTCCAACCGTTACTGATGCCGGATTTGGTGCTACACCAATTACCAACGAACTTAAAGTGAGCTTCTTTTTCTTGCTGCAGCTAAAAATGCCTAAAGAAACAAAACTTACCAACAAAACAACAGCCAATAAATACATTTTACTTTTCTTCATTTTAAATACCCCCTTTTTTAAGTAATGTCAAAAATTATTGACATTTAATTTATGATTTTTTTATTTTTAAAATTACAATTTTTAATTTTTTTCCGAAAAAGAACAAAAAAGATTTTCTCCCTCACCTTAATCCTCTCCCATCAAGGGAGAGGAAAATAAAAAGCAAGACAAAATTAAAAACAAAGCAACTAAAAACTTATCAACAAAGCAAGCTCTGTAACTACAAATAACAAAAAATAAAAACAGAATTTAGTCCATAGACAACAGATAACGACAATTATAAGTTATTAGTTATAAGTTATGAGTTAACTACAACGACAAACTAAAAGATAAAGACAAAGTTTAAAGACATTATCAAGGAATAACATTTTTAAATTTTATCTCTAATTAATTTCTTAAAAAAGAACGCATAGGAGTGAGGGTGTTTATTGTTTCTAAACAAACCTTATTCACTCCTACACCGTTACTTTTTTTATCAATCATCCAACAATGAACCAATCTAACCAATTAAATTTTTAGCACTAATTAAACTATCGTTATATTTTATTCATATCTTACATCATCTAAATAGAAAGTCGATCCTCCGACATTATCTCCTTTACCAACTGAAAAGGAAAGTCCGCTAATAATATTAGACATATCTTTTCCTGTTAAATCAATTGTATATTGTTTCCATTCTTTAGTACATACAACTGCACCAAGACTTCCTTTAGCCGTATCGGAAGAAACGGAACCATCCATTATCCCGCCTACTGTAAAACCACCGATTCTTTCTCCTCCTTTTTCACCTCTTAACCAAAAAGTAAAACTTGTTGCTCCGCTTAAATTGAAACCACCCTTCACTGTTCCCCAATTATTTGCCGGTTCCTGCCAATAAATACCAGCCCAACCATTAGGCCCTTTTGCTGCATAAGAAATCTTAAAACAGGTTCTTCCTGAATGAGGTTTTACTGCCCAGGTACCATCTATTTTCAAATCACTTATATCCCCCATCCAACCGGAAGGGCAATAATGGTTACTCATAGAACCTTCTTCCGTATAGATATAAAAGGGCTTAAACCCGGTAGAACTTTTTTTAGAAACAGCAGTTTTTACTTTCACTGAAGAACCAGCTCCTGTATCTTTTTTTACCGATTGTTGTAACGGTGTACAACCAAATAAAAGACTTCCTGCCATTGCAGTTGCAATTAAACAAATTAAACTTTTTTTCATTTTTTTCTCCTTTTAATTATTTAAAATTCTGCAAAAAACTAAAACAGTTTATTATAGGCCAAAACAAATCGCTCTGTTCCCTGCATTTGAAAAACCAATCCTTCTTTTTTTTCTCCTTTAGCACTTGTGGTTGAAGAAGAAGCAAATAAATAAGCATCTATTACTCCCCAAGTCCAAAAAGCTGCTGCTACATATCCGTACATTCTACTCGTATCCAATTGAGCACAATAATCATCATACAGTGGATCATCAATAATTCTTTTGTCTTCGTACTCGCTGTAAGTGTCATTGGCTTTACTGTACATCAGTATCGCTCCGGTTAAACCGGCCAGTGCCCCTACGGTAATAATATACCCCTTTGTCTTTTGCTGATTAAAAAACTGCCCCCAACCCGGCAATAATAATGACCGTAAAGAAGCATTCATCGGCGTTTTAGCATAAAAATCAAATCCTTCCTGCGTCTTCCATTTATCCTGAGCAAATGCGTTTGCCGGTAATAGAAGAAAACAAATTATTACCATCGGATATAATAAAACTAACCCCCTTTTTATTTCCCTTCTCAAAATCCACACTGTTTTTTTCACCCCCTCTCTTAATTTTTTTAAAATTCACCCGTCTTTATCTTTTGTTTTTTTTGTTTGTAGTTGCCTCATTTATAATGATTTCTTTAGTCTTTATCTTTTAGTTTGTCGTTGTAGTTAACTCATAACTCGTAACTGTAGTTTCTGTGTCTTTCTTTTTTTCATCTTTGTCTTTATCTATGGACGAGCGACTGTGGACTATGGACTTTTGTTTCTTTTTTTAATCTATGGACTATTTTCTCAAATTCCCAAATTCAAATTCCCAAATTCAAAATCTTAAACATTTTCGCTCAATAAATTGAGCAACT
>CBDUZB010000188.1:0-2452 GCA_965371605.1 uncultured bacterium | reverse complement strand
CCCCCCCCCAACCCCCCCCCCCCCACCCCCCCCCCCACCCCCCCCCAGAATAATTAGATTAATTTATTTTATTAAGCTGAAAAATATTATTAGATAAAATTAGCAGACGAAATACGGAAAGGGGAAAGGAGAAGGAGAATTTATAATGGCAAAGAAACAGAAAAAAAAATCGGATATAGAAAAAGAAATTAAAAAAATTGTAGGAAAACGAGTGAAAGTCAATGAATTAGTAAAAAAACATACTACTTTTCGTGTCGGAGGGCCTGTTGATTATTTAATAAAAGTGAATGGTGTCGAAGAGTTGAGGGCTATTGTTTGTTTATTGAATAGGAATAATATTGGTTGTAAAATAATTGGTATGGGAAGTAATATTCTCGTTAAGGATAAGGGGATTTCCGGTGCCTTATTAAAATTAAAAGGAACATTCGATAGGATACAGGTTATCGGGGAAAAGGTAATAGTCGGAGCAGGGGTTCCTTTACCTGTTTTAATTAAAAAATGTGTTGATTATGGGTTGCAGGGAACAGAGTTTTTATCCGGTATTCCCGGGACAGTCGGTGGTGCGATAGTGATGAATGCGGGGACAGGGAAACAGGCGATAGGGGATTTGATAGAGGAAGTGGAAATTTTTCAACAAAATGGAAAGATAAATTTATTACATAAAAAAGAGTTATCATTTGGTTATCGAAAGAACAATTTTTTAAAAAAAGATATAATTCTCAAGACGAAATTATCATTGAAAAAGGGAAATAAAAATGATATACTGTCAATGGTTAAAAGCAACTTGCAAAAAAGGGTTCAATCTCAACCTTTGATTTTTTTTAATGCTGGTTGTATTTTTAAAAACCCCCAGGATAAAAACCGATTAACTGCCGGGGAGTTAATTGATCGGGCGGGGTTGAGAGGTGTGAAAAAAGGAAAAGCACAGATTTCTACAAAACATGCGAATTTTATTGTTAATTTAAAGGGGGCGCAAGCGGGGGATATTTTATCTCTGATAAATAAAATCAAGAGAAAAGTAAATAAAATGTTCGGAATAAAATTGCGAATGGAAATTGAAGTTTGGGAGTGATAGGGAAAAATGGACATAAAAAAGTATCTTCAGGATAAACGGATAGGGATAATAATGGGTGGATGGTCACAAGAACGGGAAGTTTCTCTGGAAACCGGTAAAGCGGTAAAAAAAGCATTGATTGAAGAAGGAATGAATGTTTTAGCGATAGATGTAGATAGAAATGAATTTACGACAAAATTAAAAGAAGAAAAAATAGATTATGTTTTTATTGCTTTACATGGTACTTTCGGAGAAGATGGAACAGTTCAGGCTATTTTAGAATTGATGGGATTGCCTTATAGTGGTTCAGGGGTTTTGTGTTCTGCGTTAGCCATGAATAAGATTTTCAGTAAATGTTTCTTTTCATTTAATAATATTCCCACCCCAGAGTATAAAGTGGTAAAAAAAGGGGATATTCTTCAGAACCTGGATTTAAAATTTCCTGTAATCGTAAAACCATCTATGCAAGGTTCGGCAGTGGGGATTACTAAAGTTTTGGAAATAAAAGATTTATACGCGGCTTTAAATAGAGCTTTTCAATATGGTTCCGAAGTGTTAATAGAAAGATATATTCAAGGGAAAGAAATATCTGTGGGAATTCTGGGAGAGATAGTTTTGCCGGTTATTGAAATTGTTCCCAAAGGGGAGTTCTATGATTATGAAGCAAAGTATGTTCCCGGAATGTCTTCTCATATTCTGCCGGCTACATTGGATAAAACTACTTATAATCAGGCACAGCAATATGCTAAAAAAGTCTATTCCGGTTTTAATTGCCGGGGGGCCGTACGGGTGGATATGATGGTAGATGATAAAAATGAAATTTATGTTTTAGAAGTAAATACTATCCCGGGAATGACTCCAACCAGCCTTCTTCCCGAAGAGGCGAAAGCTGTGGGAATTACTTTCAATCAATTGATTTTAAAAATTATAGAACTTTCTATTGTAGAAAAACAAGTGAGACATTAATGTGTATATGAAATAAGTGATTTTTGTTTTTTTCGGAGAGTGTAATGTGTATATTAAAAAAAACAAATCCAAAAAAATAATTTTCAGGAACAAAAAAATATGAAAAGAAGAAAAAAACAAAAAGTTAACGTAAGAAGGAAGTTTGAGAAATTGAGAAAGGAGAAAATCAAAGAAATTAGTAAACACAGTTTAAATTTAATTACTGTTTCATTAATTGGCGGGGTTATAATATTTAATGTTTATCATTTTTTGTTTTTTTCCTCTTTTTTTCAGTTAAAACAAATTAAAGTCAATGACAATGAAATATTATCTGAAATTAAAATAAAGGAGTTAAATATTAGTCTTGAAAATGAAGTGGAAAAGCAAACAAAAGAATTGATCAATACAGTTAACAAATTAAAAACCTCAAATATAAAATTAAAGGAAGAATTC
>CBDUZB010000187.1:0-2502 GCA_965371605.1 uncultured bacterium | reverse complement strand
CAATGAAATAAAAATAGGGAAAAAAATAGAGGTGTATTTAAAAAAAATCGAAGGAAAATCCGGTTGTCCGGTTTTATCTTACGAAAAAGCTTATAGTATAAAAAAATTAGAGGAATTAAGCAGAGCTTATCAGAATGGAGAAGTTATGGAGGGAAAGGTAATACGCAAAGTAAAGGGGGGATTATGTATAAATATAGGCAGGGATGCTTTTTTGCCCCAGTCTCAGATTTCTTTACAATTTTCAAAGGATTTAGACTGTTTTGTCGGACAAAAACTTAAAGTAAAGATTACAAAATTTTCTTCGGAAGAGAATAATATTGTGGTCTCTTCCCGGCTCGTATTAGAAAAAGAAAGGGAAGAAAGGAAAAGGGACAGGATTACTTCCTTAAAAGAAGGGGAGGTTTGTTGGGGTATAGTAAAAAGAATTACTGAATTTGGAGCCTTTGTGGATATTGGAGGGATAGATGGATTATTACACAAAAATGACATTTCCTGGGGCAGGGTAGAAAAGGTTGGAGAGTTTTTAAAAGAAGGAGAGGAAATAGAAGTGAAGGTTCTTTCTTTTAATCCGGATACTCAAAAAATATCTTTAGGATTAAAGCAATTAACGCCGCATCCGTGGGAGGGTATCGAAGATAAATATCCGGTAGGTTCGTTAGTGAGTGGGAGGGTTAGAAATATTACTAACTTTGGTTTTTTTATAGAAATAGAAGAAGGGATAGAAGGGTTAGTTCACATTTCCGAGATTTCCTGGACGGAAAAGGTGAAACATCCTTCCAAGGTTGTTTCCAGAGGAGCATTAGTAAAATCCAGGGTTTTAAATATAGACAAAGAGAATAAAAAAATATCATTGGGAATAAAACAAATAGGCCCTAATCCATGGGAAAAGATAAAAGAAAAATATTTGGTGGGAATGAAAACTTGTGGAAGGGTAACATCGCTTGCTTCTTTCGGGGCTTTTGTGAAATTAGAAGAGGGAATAGAAGGAATGATTCATTTTAAAAATATGTCCTGGACAAAAAAAATAAAACATCCTAAAGAAATATTACATAAAAACGATTCAGTAGAGGTGACGATATTAGACATTAACGCAGAAGAGGAAAAGATTTCTTTAGGTTTAAAGCAGACGGGAAAAAACCCCTATTTGAATTATAAAAAAGGGAGTAATGTAAAAGGACAAATAATTAAGTTAACTGATTTCGGATATCTTGTAAAACTCGAAGAAGGAATAGAAGGGATATTGCGTTTTACTCAAATTCCTAAAGAATATGTCAATGAACCAGAGGAAGAATTGAATGTGGGTGATGAAATTCTTACTAAAATAATCGGGGTTAATTATGAAGAGGGAAAGATTAATTTATCTATAAAAGAATTGGAAAAAGAGGAGATGAATAAACATATGCGAGCCCCGTCTTTTAAAATGAATTTGGGAGATGTTCTGGGTGATAAACTAAATAAATTGAAAAAAAATTTTAAAGAAAACTAAAAATTTTGTGGGTAGAAATTTATGGAGAAAAAGAGTTGAAAAAAAGTTTCTTGTGTCTGCTTTTGGGTTTTTTTTTATTGGGAAATACTTTAAGTAATGAAGCAGGTGCTTTTGGCAAGAATAAAATTGTTACTATAGGAAATAAGAAATGGTTTGTTGCTGAAACGGAACACTTTGAAATTTATTATTATCCGGATACAGAACACCAACTCGATAAAACAGCGAGAATGTTGGAAAATGCTTATGAGAAAATAACCAAAGGGTTGGAATATTTACCTGCCGAAAAAACACCGTTTTTTCTTTATGCAACTCAAAATCATTTTGTGCAAAACAATATTGCTGATGTGGGCGAAGGGACAGGAGGATTTGCTGAAGTCTTTAAAAATCGTTTTGTTATTCCCTTAACCGGTTCTGACCAATGGTTGGAGAAAGTAATTACCCATGAGTTTGTTCATATTGTTACTTTCAACATTCTTTATGAGGGATGGAAATCCATAAGATTAGTTAAATCTATGTTTTATCCCCTCTGGTTGATGGAGGGGTTAGCCGAATACTATTCATCGGATTTAGATGATAAAGCTTATGAAGAAATGATCATAAGGGATGCCGCTATTTCTGATTTACTTATTCCTTTGACCCATTTGCATAATTTTAGCCATCTGGAAAAAAGCTACCAGATTAAATTAGCCTACAAAGAAGGGCAGTATGCGTTAAATTTTTTAGCTTCTAAATATGGAGTGAATAAAATTCCTCTGATTGTTAAAGAGTTTCGAGATAAATTTGAGGCAAATGCTGTTTTTTTAAAAGTGATAGGAATAAGTTTTCGTGATTTTGACCGGCAATGGCGTAAGTATTTGAAAGAGAAATATTTGGAAGAAATAAGAGGGAAAAAAGAGCCTTTTTTTTATGGAAAAAAATTAACCGATAATAATGAATTTAACACTAATGCTACTTGGTCCAAAAGGGGAGAAAATATTGCCTTTATTTCTAATAGGGCGGGATACAATGATCTATAT
>CBDUZB010000186.1:0-2605 GCA_965371605.1 uncultured bacterium | reverse complement strand
ATGAAAGCTTTAATTCTTATCGGGGGATTGGGGACGCGATTACGCCCTTTGACTTGTACTACGCCCAAGCCGATGTTGCCTATTATAAATCGTCCGTTTTTAACTTATCAAATTGATTTAATAAAGAAGTACGGTATAAAAGAAATTATTTTTTGCCTGGCTTATTTACCTTCTTCTTTTCGCAAATATTTCGGTAACGGAGAAAAATTTGGTGTAAAAATTCGCTATGTAGTGGAAAAAGTTCCCCTGGGGACCGGTGGAGGGGTAAAAAATGCGCATAAATTTATTGATGAACCGGTAATTATTTTTAACGGTGATGTTTTGACTGATATAAATTTAGGAAAATTGATTGCTTTTCATCGCCAAAAAAAAGCGAAAGCGACAATTTCTTTGGTAAAGGTAAAGGACCCTACGATATACGGGTTAATAAAGACGGACAAAAAGGGAAAAATTAAACAGTTTTTAGAAAAGCCCACATGGGCGGAAGTTACCTGTAACACTATAAATGCAGGGATTTATGTTTTTGAGCCGGAAGTGTTTGATTATATTCCCCGGGGGGTTAATTACTCTCTGGAACGGGGATTATTTCCTTTATTGTTGGATAAGAAAGAGCCGTTTTATGGTTATGTTGCTTCCGATTATTGGCTGGATATTGGAACTAACGAAAAATATTTACAAGCCAATAGGGACGTTTTGTCCGGAAAAGTTAATTGTCGGATTCCTTATCGTAGGGTAAAAGGGAAAATGTTGTTGGGAAAGGGTTGTAAAATTTCTTCGGGGTTAAAAGTTGATGGGAAAGTGGTTATTGGGAATAAAGTGAAAATTGAAAAAACTGTTCGGATAAATGGCCGGGTAAGTATAGGGAATAATGTGTCTATTGCTTCCGGTGCTTTGCTTTCTGATTGCGTTGTTTTAGATAATACGAGAATTGGGGAAGGGGTAAAGCTGGAAAAATGTATAGTGGGGAATAATTGTGTTATTGAGTCTTACAGCCTTTTAAATGAGGGAACAGCTATCGGTGACGGCAGCATTATAAAAAAATACAGTCGATTATAATATAGAGAGGGAACTTTAGTGTATAAAATAAAATTTGGGACTGACGGATGGCGGGGAGTGATTGCCCGTGATTTTACTTTTGACAATGTAAGAATTATTTCTCAGGCTATTGCTGATTATATCAAGCAAAATTCATCAGGTAAAGCCTTTAATGTGGTTATTGGCTACGATATGAGATTCCTTTCGGAAAAATATGCGGAAATTGCAGCTCGGGTAATGGAGGGGAATGGAATATCGGTATTGTTTAGCAGCCAGCCGGTTACTACCCCTACTGTTTCTCATGCGGTAGTTAAGCATAAAGCTAATGCCGGAATAATGGTTACTGCCAGTCATAATCCTCCTTTTTATAACGGGATAAAAGTTAAAGCAGCCTTTGGAGGTTCTATATCAGCCGGGACAGGCAAACAAATCGAGAAATTTTTGTATAAGAATTCTCCCCGTGTCAAAGAAGGAAATAGTAAAATAACAAATTTTTATACGGATTATATAAAGGACTTGCAGAGTTACATTGATTTAAATTTAATAAAAAAATCGAGGTTAAAAATAGTT
Organism: uncultured bacterium; assembly: GCA_965371605.1. Lineage (GTDB taxonomy): Bacteria > CBDUZB01 > JAGLHV01 > JAGLHV01 > JAGLHV01 > JAGLHV01. The sequence continues at coordinate 1,000 of CBDUZB010000186.1, read as the reverse complement.
TTCGATTCTATGTATGGGTCGGGATGTTCTTATTTACAGGACGTTTTAAAATCAACGAATTGTGAAATAATTGCTATTCATAGTCAACGAAAGGCAATGTTCGGCGGATTAAATCCCGAACCGATTGAGAAAAACCTGGAAGAATTAAAAAAGAAAGTAATTGAAGAAAAAGCCGACATTGGGATTGCTGTAGACGGAGATGGTGACCGTGTAGGTGTAGTGGATGATAAAGGTAAATATTTGTCTCCGCATCAGGTTTTTCCTTTAATTCTTTCATATTTAATTGAATCCAAACAATGGTCGGGAAAAGTGGTGCAGGCAATTTCTTTAGGATATTTAGGAGAAAGAATCGCCCGGCATTATCATTTGCCTTTTCAGGAAGTTCATGTGGGATTTAAAAATGTTTGCGAATTAATGTTAAAAGAGAATATTCTTATGGGTGGGGAAGAAAGTGGAGGGTATGGTTATCAGGGATATCTTCCGGAACGCGACGGGGTTTTGTCCGGATTGTGGATAGTAGAAATGTTAGCAAAAAGAAAAAAGAAATTGTCACAGATTCTTTCGGAAATGCAAAAAAGATTTGGCAAGTCGGTTTTCGAAAGAAAGGATGTGCAGATAACAAAGATAAAAAAACTGCTTGCGTCTAAACAAGGCGGCAAAAAAAAGAAAACAGAATTGAATAAAAAAGTTTTTACTAATTTAATAACAGAAAAAATACCGAACAAATTAATAGGTATTCCGGTTAAAGAGGTTAAAACCTTTGATGGAGTAAAAATTATTTTAAAGGATGATTCCTGGTTGTTACTTCGTCCTTCAGGAACAGAACCGGTAGTGCGTTTGTACTCGGAAGCAGAGTCAAAAAGAAAAGTAGATTTGCTTCTTGATGAAGGCAGAAAAATAATCAATAAAATTAGTAGTTAAAAAAGAGGTAATGTCAAAGGATTAATGAAAGAAACGATAAATAATTTCCCCCTTTGAAAAAGGGGGTTAGGGGGATTTA
>CBDUZB010000185.1:0-2686 GCA_965371605.1 uncultured bacterium | reverse complement strand
AACCTTCTATTTTTTAGCTGTAACCTTTTTATCGTCGATATTATGCAATAATGTCCTGTAGTGTAATGCTATATTTTTTTGAAATAATTAAAGCTAAAAAAAATCTTGACAAAAATATAATATTTTTCTATAATTAGCACTCTTGTTGCTTGAGTGCTAATTATTTTTCTACACAGAAAGAAAATAAATATGAACTTAAGAAGAAGAATATAAAAATTTATTAAGGAAAGGGGTAAAAAAAAGATGAAAATAAGGCCATTAGGTGACCGGGTTTTAGTAAAACCTTTGGAAGTGAAAGAAGTAAAAAAAGGAGGGATTATTATTCCCGATACGGTAAAGGAAAAACCTCAGGAAGGGGAAATAATTGCCTTGGGAACAGGGAGGATTACTGATGAAGGTAAAAAAATTCCTATGGAAGTCAAGATAGGAGAAAAAATTTTATTCAAAAAATACGGAGGAGATGAGATCAAAATCGGTGATGTGGAACACAAAATTTTAGAAAGAGATGACATTTTAGCGGTAATAGAATAAAAGAAATAATAAAAAAAGGAGATTAGTAAAATGGCGAAACAATTGAAGTATAAAGATGAAGCTATGCAGGCACTGAAGAGAGGTGTTGACCAATTAGCCAATGCAGTGAAAATAACTTTAGGGCCAAAAGGGCATTATGTCGTACTGGATAAAAGGTTTGGTTCTCCTACAATTACCAATGATGGAGTAACTATTGCTAAGGAGATTGAATTAGAAGATCCTTTTGAAAATATGGGAGCTCAATTGGTAAGAGAAGTTGCTTCCAAGACTAATGACGTAGCTGGAGATGGGACGACTACCGCAACCCTTTTAGCGCAGGCTATTTTTAAAGTGGGACTGAAAAATATTACTGCCGGAGCAAATCCGATTCATATTAAAAAAGGAATTGACAGAGCAGTAGAGACGGTAGTAGGAGAGATAAAAAGAACAAGTAAACCGGTAAAGAGTAAGGAAGAGACATCTCAGATAGCTTCTATTTCTGCCAATAGCAAAGAAATAGGAGATTTAATTGCTAATGCGATGGAAAAAGTGGGTAAGGACGGAGTAATTACCGTAGAAGAGGGGAAAACCGCAGAGACTACTTTAGAAGTGGTCGAAGGAATGCAGTTTGATCGTGGTTACCTTTCTCCTTATTTTGTGACTGACCCGGAAAGAATGGAATGTGTATTGGAAGATGTGCAGATTCTTATTACCGACAAAAAAGTAAGTTCCATGCAGGAATTACTTCCTCCTCTGGAAAAGATAGTCAAGACAGGAAAGCCATTTTTATTAATTGCTGATGAAGTAGACGGAGAAGCGTTAACTACATTAGTAATAAATAAGTTGCGGGGAACGATTAAGGGAACAGCTGTGAAGGCCCCCGGTTTTGGTGACCGCAGGAAGGAAATGCTGCAGGATATTGCTATTCTTACAGGTGGGTCGGTTATTTCCGAGGATTTGGGATTGAAGTTAGAAAAGGCCTCGGTGGAGATGTTAGGACAGGCAAAGAGGGTTATTATCGACAAAGAAAATACTACTATTGTCGGTGGTGGTGGTGACAGCAATGAGGTCAAGAAAAGAGTTGGCCAGATTAAGAAACAGATTGAGGAGAGTACCTCTGATTATGACAAGGAGAAGTTACAGGAAAGATTGGCCAAATTGGTAGGTGGAGTAGCGGTTATTAATGTAGGCGCGGCTACCGAAACCGAAATGAAAGTAAAGAAGTTCAAAGTGGAAGATGCGATGCATGCTACCCGGGCAGGTGTTGAAGAGGGAATTGTTCCCGGCGGTGGGGTAGTTTATTTAAATGCAATTCCTCTTTTAGATAAAATAAAAGTCAATGATGACGATGAGCAAATTGGAATTAATATTATCAAGAAAGCCCTGGAAGATCCTATTCGGCAAATAGCTATCAATGCAGGATTAGAGGATTCGGTAGTAGTGGATAAAGTAAAAAACGGGGGAGCAGGGATTGGATTAAATGCGGAAACCGGAGAATATGTGGATATGATAAAAAGCGGAATTGTTGATCCGGCTAAAGTCATTCGGACCGCTCTGGAAAATGCTGCCAGTATTGTTTCTTTGTTACTTACTGCTGAAGTTTTAATTACGGATATTCAGGAAAAGGAAAAACCGGCTATGCCTTCGATGCCACCAGGTGGTGGAATGGGTGGAATGGGCGGAATGTATTAAGTAAGAGAAGTAAAATTTGATGTAAATGAAACGAGTGAAAATAGTTTTAGGGCTTCTTTCCAACGGAAAGAAGCCCTTTTTTCTTGACTTTTATTGGTAAAAGTAGTCTAATCAAGAGTCAAGAATTGAAAATCAAGAAAAAAATGTTAATTAGTTGCGTTAATTTAAAAAAGAGAAAATATGAAACATTCTGATTTTGTTCACTTGCATAATCATACCGAATACAGTCTTTTAGATGGGGCCTGCCACATTTTGGATGATTCCGGTAAACCGGGGACATTTCTACAACAAGCAGAGAGATTTAAGATGCCTGCTCTGGCTATAACTGATCACGGAAATATGTTTGGAGTGATTGAGTTTTATCAGGCCTGTATGAAAATAGGCATTAAGCCGATTCTTGGGAGTGAGGTTTATATTGCTCCGCAATCAAGATTAAATAAGGAAGCTTCCGGAATTGCAAAAGCGTCCTACCATTTGACCCTTT
>CBDUZB010000184.1:0-2689 GCA_965371605.1 uncultured bacterium | reverse complement strand
AGGGGAGAGGGAATAAAGCAGATGTTTTTAACGCTTTTGCAAGGGGAGAGGGAATGAAGCAGATATTTTTAACATTGGTAAGATAGAAAAAAGAGGAAAATAAATGAAGCGGTTACTTATTGGATTTGTAATATTTATTATCGGTTGTTTATCAACGGATGTTGGTTTTACTGAGAGGTCTTCTACTTCGGGAGCGATATTTTTAAAGCAGGCAATGGGGACGCGGGCGGCGGGGATGGGAGAGGCTTTTTGTGCTGTGGCCGACGACTTAAGTGCGGTTTATTATAATCCGGCAGGGTTGGTACAATTAAATGTGAGAGAACCGATGAGGGAAGCTGTTAGTAGTGATTTAAGTCAACGACTGTTAAGATTAAAAAGCAGACAGCTTACGGCCATGTATTTAAAAGGGTTGGTAGATACAGGGTATAGTTTTTTGGGTTATGAACAATCACTGAATATCGGAGGAATTTTTGGGCAGAGAATAGTGGGGATAGCAGGAAGTTTGGTGACTTTTCAGGGAGGGGATATTCAAATAAATACTACTAATGCGGATGGCTCTTTTCAGGATTCCCGGACTGTTTGTGCAGAGCAGGATTATTTATTTACCTTTACTTATAGTGAATATGTTTCCATGATTAAACTTTTATTAACCGAAGAAAGTTTGGGAAGAAACTTTATAGGGATGAATTTAAAAATTATTCATTCAGAATTAGCCCGGGAATATCAAGCAACTGCTTTTGCCCTGGATGTTGGGTGGTTGTACAAAGCAATGTTAGAAAATGTTTCCCTGGGAGTAAATTTACAAAATCTTGGAAAAGGAATAAAGTATGAGGATGAAAGTGATCCTTTACCTTTTAATGTCAGGGCAGGGATGGCCTGGAGTTTTGGGCCAACGAAAAATGGTGTAGCGGCTTGTGATTTAATAGTTCCCTTAGATGATTTAGGGGATAAAATGAAAATAAACCTTGGGACGGAATATTGGGTTAAAGAGGTAATTGCAGCAAGAGTGGGTTATAAAATTGGGTACGATTTGGATTCCTTTACTTGTGGGGCTGGATTTAAGATAAAAGGATGGCAGTTGGATTATGCTTTTTGCCTGAGGGATGAAATTAATCCTCTTTATCAACTTTCTTTAACTCTTAATTTTTAGTATGAAAGCGTATACAGAATTACTGAAAAGCATTGATTTTGCTTTAGATAATATCTTCTTGACAATAAAATACCTTTTTATTACAATAAAAAGGAGAATAAATAGAGGATAAAGCAATTGATAGTACAGGTAAAGACGGTTTAATTGGTTGCGTTGGTTTAGATTAGTTTGATTAGTTAGAAAAGATAAAAAACAGTCTCTATACAGGAGGCTGCGAATGGCAAAAAATAAAAAGCAGAGAGGATGAGAGGGTGTTGACCTTAGAGTAAAAGGAATAAAGGGGATTTATAAAAATGCTTAATCGGATAGAATTACTTTGTTTTGATGTGGGGGACCTTAAGTTCGGCTTGGAGGTAGGAGGGCTACAGGAAATTCTAGAAATGGTAGAAATTACTTCTTTACCTGATAGCCCGGATTTTGTTGAGGGAGTTATTAATCTGAGGGGTAAGATTATTCCGATAATTGATTTGGGAAAAGTGTGTAATATTGAAAGAAAAGAAAAAGATGTTACTCAATTGCATATAATAATAGTACGGATAGAGAAGTTGATAACAGGGTTGATTGTAGATAGAGTAAATGAAGTATTAAAGATTGATTCTCTGCTGATAGAGACTCCTTCGGATGGACTATCACTTACTCAATTTCTTTCCGGCGTGGCTAAATTAGAAAAAGAAATAATATTTGTTTTGGATTTAAATAAAATTTTTGATTTTCAAAAAAAAGCTTTTCTCATCAAAGTAAATCGTGAAAAAATAAAAGAACAGAAAAAAGAAAAAATCGAAACTACGGCAATAACTAAATCTATTTTACATGAACGTGCAATTAATATTGCTGAAACGAAACAAGTCAGTAAAAGTAAAAAGAGGGTTAGGCAAATATTGAGTTTTTCTTTAGGGGAAGAATGGTATGGGTTAAGGATAAAATTTGTAAAAGAAATCTTGTGCCTTTCTAACATAACCAGTGTTCCCTTTGCTCCCAGATGTGTAATGGGAATAATTAATTTACGAGGGGAAATTGTGGCTGTTATTGATATAAGAAAAATGTTGGATTTACCTAGAGAAGAAGAGCTTTTAAATAAACCGCATGTTGTTATAGTGGATGCTTATAAAAAACTAGTTGGGTTCTGGGTGAACAAAATAGGAGATATTGTTGATTTTTTACCGTCGGCGATAGTTCCTCCCTTGTCTACTCTGGAAAAAAGCAAAGTCGGCTTTATAGAAGGGGAAATAGAATTTGAAAAAGAAAACAGATTGATAACTCTCTTGAATTTAGAAAATATTATGAATCATAAAATGGAGTAGTGGAGAGGCTCATAAGAGAATTTTAGATTTTGCTCCTTTGTATAGGAAGTACAAAAATTTTTGGACTAATTTGACTTTTCGGTATATTGGTGAGCAGGAATCTTTTATCGGAAATGAATCAACCGGTGTTTACGAACGCTATGGCCTTGATTGTTGTAAGTGTTCAGCATTTTGATAATGATGACAGTTCTTGATAGAAATTTGGCATTTCTTTTGTTTCTCCTCCCCTTGTGGGAGG
>CBDUZB010000183.1:0-2691 GCA_965371605.1 uncultured bacterium | reverse complement strand
ATAAAACATAAAACAAAAATAAAAGAATGGAAAAATAAATTCTGTTTAAGCAAACTTGCCGGAATTAATCTGAGTAATTCAAATAGTAAGAGTAGACATATTATTAATTTACCTCAGGGGGTAAGAGGGTCCCCTGCAGGCAATTTCTGTAAAAATAGAAAGAAAAGAACAGTCGCAAGGAAGGACTTTGAGCACTCGGAGGCAAAACACGAAGAGGAAAAAATTTTTCTGCTATACAAACAAACCTTAGAAAATCCAAAAATTAGTTTATTTTTTAAGATTACAATCAAATACATAAACCGCATATTAAACAACTTTATAAAAGCAAACCAAATTATTAATAACAAATTCCGGAAAAAAATAACCGTAAAATTTAAATACTTCCTGTGCCAAATAGGAAGTATTTTTAATATTAAACTCTTAAAAATAAATTATAGTTCAGGAGGATGGAAATGTCTTTGATTCAAGGTGCTGACGGAAAATATAGATCGTGGATTAAAATAGTAGCAGGGATAACTTTGAGTTTTTTTATCTCTACTTTTTTACCCAATTATGCTTATGCTCAGGTGGCAATGTCACCTAATGGTATGTCGGCAGAGATGGCTCTGAAAGAGGTAATGATTAATCCTGAAAAATTAAAATTACCTACCAGTTTTGGTAAAATTGTTGATTCTCATACCGGAGATGGAGACAAATTGCTTGTTTATATCCAGGATTTGCATGCTAATTATGAAGTGCAAAATAATATCTATAATATCCTGGAAAACTTAACTAAAACCTATGATTTAAAGGTGGTGGGGACGGAAGGGACACAGGGAGACATTGACACCTCTTTACTTTCTAATTTTCCTTTGAAAAAGGTGAAAAAAGAAGTCGTGGAATTTTTTATGAAAAGAGGAGAGATAACGGGTCCGGAATGTCTTTCCATAATGGGGAAAAACCCTCCTCTTTTGTATGGTGTGGAAAAAAATGAGTTGTATCTTAAAAACTTAGGCCTGTATAAAAGTTCTCTGGATAGTAGGAAAATTTTGAAAAAATCATTGAAGTCATTAGACATTATTATTGAAACCCTGCAGAAACAAATTTATTCACCCGAAGTTTTAGGACTGGTAGCTAAACTCTCTTCATATCAGAAAAATGAAATCTCTGTAGTTGAATTTGTTCTTTATCTGCAGGAAAAAGCAGGGGAGTGTAAAATAAATATAGAAAAAAGGATTAAGAATTTATCCATATTAATAAAATTAATTCATTTAAGGCAAAAATTAAATTCAGGTAAAAGTTTACAGATAGAAACAATGGCTATTGTATCAAGACTTTCCGGGGTAATGACCGTGGGAGAAATAAGGGAGTTAACCCGCAGGAGTCAGGAAAGTAAAGAATTGGAAAGTTATTATTTGTATTTGGAAGATTTAGCCGGGAAATATAAAGTGGATTTAAAATATTACTTTCCTTATTTAGCTGCTTATTTTGAGTATATGGAACTTTCACGAAAATTGAATAGTGTGAAGTTGGTAGAAGAACAGATAAGATTGGTAGATGAACTGATTGAGCTCTGGTGTAGGACTAAAGGAGAAAAAGAAATTATTCATTTGAGTAAAGTAATTGAAATAATGAAGAAATTCATCGATATAAAGATGACCGGATGGGATATTGAATATTATCTAAAAAATAAAGAATTTTTTAACCGGGATAAAATTATAAAATTCTTGGAAAAAGAAATAAAGAAATATAGAAGAGACCCATCCCAGAATATGCCTCCGGATGCTCTTCCGATGATTCTCGGCCGTTATGATTTAAATAAATTGAATGCTATACCGGATTTTAAAGAAGTTCTTACTACCAGTGAGGAATATTATGCTACTGCCGTTAGCCGAAACGAGTTTCTCCTGGAAAACAGTTTGAAAAAGATGGAAATGGAAAAAACTTCCGTAGTTGCTATGGTTACCGGAGGTTTTCATACCCAGGGAGTAACCAAATTAGCCAAAGAAAAAGGCCTTTCCTATGTGGTTGTTTCTCCCAATGTTACTCAGGCAGTAGATAGTAACAGATATTTTGCTCTTTTAGAAGGAAAACGGACGCCGTATAAAGATTTATTACTGGAACAGAGCGAACTTTTGCTGGCTATTGTCTCCGGTTTTGTCAGTAAGGAATTTTCGAGAAAAATAGTTAGTTTGATTACTAATTCCCTGATTAGAATGTATAAAAACAAAGGGTGGTCGATGGAAGATATAAAAATTGAAATTGAAAATGTTTTTAGACGGACAAAAGTAAAAAATCCTGAATTTCAGTTTCAGTGGGTCGCGGAATTAAGTCAGAAAGGTGAAAACAGGGAGATATATTCATTTAAAGTGTTTGAAGGGGATACAATAGAGAATGGGGGAATAAAAAGTATTTCGGCAACCCGTGTAGTTAGTGAGGGGAAAAAGATCTGGGAGAGTAAGTTTGTAGATGTGCGAGAAGCTGAGGGTAATATATTAGAAATACAACAGGACATCATAAGAAAACACAATTCCTTTACAGGCCAATTAAGTGCACATATTACCGGTTCAATTAATTTTCTGAAAACAGGTTTGCGGATGCAATATTTTATGCATCTGGCAGAAAGGGTACGGGAGAGGGTTAAACAACAGATTAGTGCCCAGGGAACCTTAGCTAAGAATACCTACGCTTTACTTTTTCCTGCCCCGGCAG
>CBDUZB010000182.1:0-2711 GCA_965371605.1 uncultured bacterium | reverse complement strand
CGGGCACTTTCTCCTTTTCCGGCGGCTCTGGATGTTTTTAAAGAGGGAAAATAAAAAAACTCAGAAAAGGGTTATAAATAAAAAAGAATTTTTTCATAATGAGGGGAGTAATGATGGTAATTGTGAGAATATGGTAGCCGCAGGCTTTAGCCTGCGTAGAAAAAGAAATAATAGTAATTGTGAGAATTCGGTAGCCGCAGACTTTAGTCTGCGTAAGGAAAGGAAACACAGACTACCTTTGAATTATTATAAGGGTAGAGTAAAAATAACTTTTACTTTTTGTATTGAAGGAAAGAAAATTCTGTTTGCTGATAAAGCAATAGTTGACAAATTTTTAGAAATTCTGATAGAAATAAAGAATAAATATGATTGTAAAAACTGGGTATATATATTTATGCCGGACCATGTACACCTGATTATAGAAGGAAACTCAGAGGAAGCAGATTTATGGAAAATGGTAGTGAGATTTAAACAAAAAACAGGTTTTTGGTTATCAAAAAATAGAAAAGGGATATGATGGCAGAAGGATTTTTACGACCATATTCACAGAAAAAACGAAGATTTAAGAAAACATATAATCTACATTTTGGATAATTCCGTAAGAAAAGGTTTAATTGCTCATTGGGAAGAGTATACGTTTAAAGGTTCATTGGATTTTGATTTAGAAGAAATTATTAAATAAAAACGCAGGCTAAAGCAGGGGTAACCAAGGTTACCTGAAAGACCTAAAGGGTGGTTCCTACGCGAAAAAAACTTAAAAAAGAGGTAAGAAAATGAATAAAACATTAAATGATTATCAGGAATGGATACAGAATAAAATAAAGAGAGATGAATATGAAAAATATTTAAATGACGGCAAAGATTTTATTAATGAAGAAGAAATTGTAGAAAAATTAAGAACGGAAAAAAAAGCCGATGCTAAAAAAGTAAGGGATATTTTACAAAAGTCGTTAGCCATTCAGATTTTAACCCCGGAGGAGACAGCTTGTCTTTTAAATGTAGAGGATAAAGAATTATGGCAGGAAATGCAGGAGGTTGCATCCAGAGTTAAGAAAAAAGTTTATGATAATCGCATCGTTACGTTCGCTCCTCTTTACTTAAGTAATCTTTGTGTAAATAATTGCCTTTATTGTGCTTTTAGAAAAGACAATACTGCAGTAAAAAGAAGAAAGCTTAATTTGGAAGAGGTCAAAAAAGAAACTCAGGTACTAACCGGTAAAATAGGGCATAAACGATTGATTGTCGTTTACGGAGAACATCCCGAGACGGATATTGATTATATGATGGAAACCATTAAAGCTATTTATAGCGTTAAAGAGAAAACAAAAAGCGGTTGGGGACAAATCCGACGGGTAAATGTGAATGCTGCTCCTTTATCTATCGAAAAGCTCAAAAAATTGAAAAAAGTCGGACTGGGTACTTTTCAGGTTTTTCAGGAAACCTATCATCATCAGACTTACCGGAAAGTACATCCGGCCGGAACGATAAAAGGAGATTATAATTGGCGGCTTTATTGTATGCATCGGGCAATGGAAGCAGGAATAGATGATGTAGGAATTGGGGTTCTTTTTGGTTTATATGATTGGAGGTTTGAAGCAATGGGTTTGTTGGAGCATGCCCGGGAATTAGAAAAAAAGTTTGGGGTAGGTCCGCACACCATTTCCTTTCCCCGGCTGGAACCGGCGTCTAATACTCCCTTTAATCAACAGGCGGGTTATAAGGTAAGTGATGACGATTTTAAAAAATTAATTACAGTAATCAGATTGGCAGTACCTTATACCGGAATGATTCTTACTGCCCGGGAATCTGCCCAGGTAAGAAGGGAAGTACTGGATTTAGGATGTACTCAGACGGATGCGTCTACCCGTATCGGAATTGGTGCATATAGTGACCGCTACGCCACACAGGAAGGAGAAAGACAGCAGTTTTTTTTAGGGGATACCAGGAGTCTGGATGAGGTAATCAGAGAGTTAGCCGAAAGAGGGTACATTACTTCCTTTTGTACTGCCGGATATAGATGCGGGAGAACAGGGGATAAGATTATGAAACTTTTAAGAACAGGTGAAGAAGGAAAATTCTGCAAATTAAATGCTGTTCTTACTTTTCGTGAATGGCTTGACGATTTTGCCAGCGAGGAAACCAAAGTTGCCGGTGAGGCAATTATTAATAAAGAGATAGAAGAAATTAAGAAAGCGCTCCCGACTTTTTATCCTAAGCTTATGGAATATTATGAAAAGATTAAAGCAGGAGAAAGGGACCTTTATCTTTAAATAGACTTTTGAAAAATCGCTTTTTTACCTTTATTGTCATTCCTGCGAAAGCAGGAATCTATTGATATTTTAAGAACATTTTAGATTATGGATTCCTGCTTTCCAGACTGTGTCATAATTCTGATTTTTATGTGGTAGCCGCAACCTTTAGGTTGCGTTATCGTCAGAGATTTTCCGCAGGCTAAAGCCTGCGACTACCAAAAAGGCAATTGTGACAAAGTCTGTTCTCAGGAATGACAGAGTGAAAAAAGGAATGATAGAGCCCAATTTATTGGGCGGAACGGATAATAATGATGCCTCATAAAGAGATTGTTGAAAAACTCCTCTAAGGTGTCGTTGCGAGGAGCGAAGCAACGAAGCAATCTCGTTGTTATCGTCGGAGAATGAGATTGCCGCGCCCTTAGGGGCTCGCAATGACAGAGACAAAAAGGCCTTTTTCAA
>CBDUZB010000181.1:0-2714 GCA_965371605.1 uncultured bacterium | reverse complement strand
TCGAAGCAGGAAATATTTATCTGCTGCCCAAGGATTCCCAGGAGATACGAGGCAAAAATGTGCTGGAATTTAAATATTTTCTTGATAAGTTTAATAAGGGCTATTACAATCCGGTTTGGCTGCCGGATAATGAATACATATTGGTGATTAAAGAAGTTCTTTTTCAAAACAGCATTTATCTTGTAAACGTAAAAAGCGGGGAAATTAAAAAAATAACTAAAGGAAAAACAGCTAATTATTTTCATTGGGATTGAAAGCTCCCTCTGTTGTAAATGTATGAATGGAATTAGCTTTAAGAGAGGAGAATAGATAATGAGTAAGATTAAATGTACATTGATTAGTGTTTCCGACAAAACAGGGGTAGTAGAATTTGCCCGGGGCCTATCTGAATTAGGTATAGAAATTATTTCTACCGGAGGAACGGCCCGGGAATTGGAAAAAGCCAATATTAAAGTCAAACAAATTTCTGATTATACCGGTTATCCTGAGTTGCTCGATGGCAGGGTCAAAACATTGCATCCTAAGGTCCATGCAGCTTTGTTGGCATTAAGGGATAAACCAGAACATATGAAACAGATAAAAGAATGTGATATTAATTTGATTGATTTAGTAGTAGTTAATTTGTATCCTTTTAGCCGGATAGTCGGTAAAAGTAATGTTGCGCAGGAAGAAATCATAGAAAATATTGATATTGGAGGAGTAACATTGTTGCGTTCGGCAGCGAAGAATTATAAAGATGTAGCTGTTACCGTAAATCCCCGGGATTATTCGCTGTTATTAGAAGAATTAAGAAAGAACAATAATGAAATAAGCGGGGAAACTAAACTTCGATTAGCAAAAGAAGCCTTCAAGCATACGGCAGAATATGACCATACTATATATTCTTATTTTTACAAATTAACAACGGAAAATACAAAAATTAATGATTTTCCTGATTTAGAGGGAATTCGACTGGAGAAAATTCAGGATTTAAGATATGGAGAAAACCCTCATCAACAGGCGGCATTTTATAGGGAATTGAAAGCAACTGACGGAGAGAAAAAAACAGGTGTAGTAAATATGGAGCAGTTACACGGGAAGGAACTCTCATTCAACAATATTATCGATTTAGAATCCGCATGGGAGATGGCCGGTGAATTTAATTCTCCGGTAGCAGTAATAATTAAACACACCAATCCCTGTGGAGTTGCAACAGGCACTAAATTGATAGATGCTTACCAAAATGCCCGCAAGTGTGATCCGGTTAGTGCTTTTGGCAGTATTGTTGGCTTTAATCGGGAAGTAGATAAAGATGTAGCCGATGAAATTAGTAAAACTTTTGTGGAATGTGTGATAGCTCCGTCTTTTAGTGCGGAAGCTTTACAAATTTTAAAGAAAAAAAAGAATGCAAGATTGATTAAAATGCCGGAAATTTCCGGTTCAAATAGGGAATTTGACTACAAAAAAATTTCCGGAGGGTTGTTGATTCAGGAAAAAAATACTGATTTATTCAAAGGGGATTTAACTGTAGTTACTAAAAGAAAACCTGCGGAAGATGAAATGAAAGCTCTCCAATTTGCCTGGAAAGTATGTAAACATGTAAAATCCAATGCAATTGTTTATACGACCGGAGATAGAACGATAGGTATCGGTGCGGGGCAAATGAGCAGGGTTGATTCAGCTCAATTAGCAATAATGAAGGCAAACAATGCAGGACTTTCTATCAAAGGCTGTGTTTTAGCTTCCGATGCATTTTTTCCTTTCAGAGATGGAATTGATGCGGCAGCACAGGCGGGGATAACCGCAATTATACAACCGGGAGGTTCTGTGCGGGATAATGAAGTGATTGCTGCCTGTGATGAGAGTAATATAGCAATGGTTTTTACAGGGATTAGACATTTTAAACATTAACAGAAGAGAGGATATTTATATGGGACGTCCTTCATGGGATGAATATTTTATGGGAATAGCTCAGGATGTGGCTAAACGTTCTACCTGTTTACGGAGAAAAGTCGGATGTATCATTGTAAAAGACAAAAGAATTCTTTCTACCGGATACAACGGAGCGGTTACAGGATTGCCTCATTGTGTTCAGAGGGGTTGTTTAAGGGATAAAATGAACATTTCGCCGGGGGAAAGGCAGGAATTATGCTGGGGATTACATGCGGAGCAAAATGCATTGCTGTTTACTATTACTTGTGGGATAAGTCTTTCTAATGCGTTTTTGTATTGTACTCATCAACCCTGTATTCTTTGTGCCAAGATGATTATTCAGGCAGGGATAAAAAAAGTTGTATTTTGCGGAACTTATCCGGATAAATTAGCTCTGGATATTTTCAAAGAAGCAAATGTCGAGTTGCAACAATTAAAATTTTCTTTTGAAAAAACTAAAATATAAATTTTTGTATGGAGAGAGTTAAATGGGTAAAATTATTGTAGCCGAACAGGTTAAATTAATGGTGGGAATGATTAGTAATCAAGATTATCTTTTTGAAGAAATTAAGTTGCGGTTAATTGAGGAATATGGAGCGGTTGATTATGAAAGTGATTTGTTGCCTTTTGATAAGACAAAATACTATGAAAAAGAAATGGGTAAAAATTTGAGCAGAAAGTTTTTAAGTTTTAAAGAGCTTATGTTGCCGCACAAGCTTGTGCAAATTAAGATATTTACCAATCGAATTGAGAAAGAATTTATGGATGATGAAAAAAAACGACGAATAAATATAGATCCGGGA
>CBDUZB010000180.1:0-2755 GCA_965371605.1 uncultured bacterium | reverse complement strand
GTACCCGTCCATCCATACAATTAATAACCGTTACAAATTTGTTTCTCATTCAACAACTCCTCCTTCGTTTGCTCGTAATGTCAAAAGTATTTGACATTCCTGCCTGTGCGTGCCTGCCTGAGCGAGTTCACTCGCAGACAGGTTGTCCTACCCCTTTTTTAAAGAATGCACTATGCTTTCTTCCCCCTTTGAAAAAAGGGGCTAGGGGGATTTTATTCATAATCTTTCTTTTACTGCCTGCTCAATCACTTCCATAACAGAATCCAGTTCTTGCAAAACTTGTAGATTATTAAAACGCAATATATATAATCCCTCGTTCTTCAAGTATATATTTCGTTGTACATCTTTTTATTCCTGATCTGTTTCCTTATGTTGAAATCCGTCCACTTCTACTACAATCTTTGCTTTGTTTCCTCTCCCCTTGCGGGAGAGGATTAAGGTGAGGGGACAGTGAAAATTTGTTTTTTGTTTTTAACTTTATGCCTTTGTGCCTGTCTTTTAACTGTTTTTTGTTTAAATCCCTCTAACCCCCTTTTTCAAAGGGAGAAATTATTTTTCATCTTCGTTCATACTTTATTTGACACTACCTTAATATTTTTTACTTCTTAAATCTAATACTTGAAATCAGCAAACAGGAAAGATACATAAAAGTGCATTGTTACCTTTTATCTCGATCTAAAGATTTTTTTAATATTATTCCAATGATAAACCCAATAACAAAATATTGCAAAGAACCAAATATACCAAAAGCGATATAAGGACTGCTATAGAAAACTTCTACTTTCAATAATTTGAATAATAATACTATCGGTAAATCAAAAAAAGCCATTAGCATCCATAAAAACCCAGATTCGGGATAATTTTTTAAAGATATTTTAATAACTACATCCAATACCACTACAATTAAAAAATGTAATAATCCGAGTAAAATTCCGATTTTGAGTGATTGGTTTTTTTTAAAAAAGCGATATGAAAAGCTGGATAGTGCAATTATTGATAATAAGGTCATTATAAATATAGCAATAGGTTTAATAATATCCATAATATCCGTAACCATTCACTTTCTTTTAAGCTAACTTTTAATATAGGAAAATCCAGCTGTTCATCAGATACATTCAGTTCACAAAAAAGGCAAAAAATCATCTCTTTAACTTTTTATTATTCTTTCCTCTTTTACCCGTTTTATACGTTGTACCGTATTTCTATTACGTCGCTGTCACCAATTATATAGTCCTTATCAACTACTTTTGCCAGGCCTTTAGCTTTTGCATCGTTCATGCTGTGACAGGCCATAATATCATCAAAAGAAACTATATCGGCTCTAATAAAACCACGGGCAAGGTCCGTATGGATTTTTCCTGCACAAGTGACTATATCAGAATTCCTGGCTACAGGCCAGGCATGCACTTCTTTTTTCCCTGCAGTATAGAAAAAAACCACCTGTGCTTTATCTAAAGCCCTTGTGATTATATCATTAACTTCCGGGATATCATCAAAAACTACTACAGGTTTAATACTAATCATTGAACGGGAACGCATTTTCTCCAGCTCATCTTTATTGAACGGGACATCGCATAAAGGAATTTCTTCTTCAAGTTTAGAGATACATTTATTCAAGAGTTTGATTTCGGAATCATCCGAAATGTTTTTAATTCTGCTTTCGCATTTGTCTAGATCACTAATCAATATATCCAAAAGATTATTCCTTGGCAATACGATAGCATCAACCTGAATAAATTCATTCTCAATAAACTCTGCATAAAAAGGAGTCACCTTATTAGGATTAAACTTATCAGCAAGTGCTGTCAATTTGTCATCTTCATATTTTATTTTTCCTTCGTTTACATCTATTCCGCTAAAACCTATCTTCATAGTAACGCTCCCTAGGATTTCTATCCCTTAATTAATTTTACAGTAGATTATATATAATAAATAAACCCTTTGCAACATCGAAAGGCAAAGGGGAAAAAACAACTTCTATTGCTGCTATTTCCTCCTTATAATTTGCTTAATAACTTAATCTCTTCAGCGTATCCTTTTAAATCAGCAGGAGTTTCCAGGAAAAAAGGAAGGTCTTTCAACTCCGGATGTGTCACTATTTTTTTTATCGCCTCCAGGCCAATATTTCCTTTTCCGATACGAGCATGTCTGTCTTTATGACTGGCAAATTCGGTTAAACTATCATTTAAATGAATTGCTTTTAATTTGTTTAACCCTATTATATTATTAAATTCATCAATAACTTTATCCACATTGTTAACGATATCATACCCTGCCGAGTAAACATGACAGGTATCTAAACAAACGCCTATTTTTTCTTTTAATTTTACTCCCTTTATTATTGTCTTTAGCTCTTCAAATGTTTTTCCTATTTCAGTCCCCTTTCCCGCCATTGTCTCCAATAAGACCACCGTGCTATATTCCGGCTTTAAAACATCATTTAATGCATCAACGATATATTGTATTCCGGCTTCTTCCCCTTGTCCCATATGATTTCCCGGGTGAAAAACATATAATTTACATGGCAATTTTTCTAATTTTTCAAGATCTTCTCTAAAAATCATTTTAGCAAAATCTCTAATATGTTTTTTATCCGAACACGCGTTAACAGTATACGGAGCATGTATTAAAATAGGTGCAAAATTGTTTTTATTCATTATCTTAATCAATCCATCCACGTCTTTTTCTTTAATTGCGGCAGATTTAGCCCCCCGTGGATTTCTTGAAAAAAACTGAAAAGTATTTGCCCCTATGC
>CBDUZB010000179.1:0-2836 GCA_965371605.1 uncultured bacterium | reverse complement strand
TGGTACACATTCCCTATTTATCTAAATAAGACAAACGAAACGTCCCCTTGTCTTAAATGCGCTGATGGGATCCCGTTTTGAATAATCTCCAAAAAGATCCAGGGTTAAACGGTGAGGACATTTAACATAATTATATAGCATGTTTGCAGAGAGTTTATCTGGCATAGAATTTCTCCTATAGGCACGATGCATCGTGCCCCTACATTACTATTTTGTGTGCTTTTTGGGTTACAATCATTTAATTAATCCAACATTATAAATTAACTTATAATAGTAATTTATTAAAAAATAATAATTTTCTAATTGTGTTCTATCATGAAAACATAAAAATTTCAAGGATGTGCTACTTGTTCCCTATAAGACATTAATTTTATTAAAAATCTTTTGCTTGACTAATATTTAACAAAATACTCATTGCTCTTTTCTCTTTATTCGCTAATTCTACTAATATTTCAGAAGCCCTATTGATATATTGAATGTCTTTCTCGTCCCCTGCTTTTATAAACAATTTTGAAACTGCTCTCCACAGCCGGGCAATATCGACAAACATCTCATAGGATTCCTTTATTTCTTCTACTTTTGATATCTGATAACTTTCTTTTAGGAAGTCTCTATAAAGATTTCTAAACAGCGCGCCACCGGTACCGGCTTTTTCCATTAACATTGCGGTTGTTTTAAAATCTCCCTCAACATCTTTGCTTCGCTTAAACCATTTTATTATTTCTTTGCTGGTCTTTAAGATACCTTTATAGCTAATATTTTGTATGGGAGGATTCAAATAATTTTTAGCATTATTACCTATAGCCTGCATAATTACTTCCTTTAGGTCATACTTTTTATTGGTGGCTTCAATGGTATAAGAGAGATTTTTAGATGACATAGGTCCTTTTTCATTCCTGGCCAGTTCAAAGTTTTTTAAAGAGGCTTCAACCAATCCGCCTTGTTGAATGGTATCAGCCAGATAAACGTTATTTTCATCATATCCGTACATTTCCACATAATGGCCGGCAAAATGAAATTTTTTAGTAAAATAATCCAGATGATAGCAATCCAGTTTTATCCCCACCGGAATCCCTGAATCAATTTTTTCTTTTACATTTTTCCAGGCTTTTTTTGGTGAAGATGTTTCCCGGACATTCAATTTCAAGTTGAGGTGTCTGGTAATATTTTGGGTTAATAAATCCGTTTTTATCCTTCCTCCGATGAAAGGGAAATCCATTGTTTTCATATTCCAAATAATAAAGTTCAATCCCTCGCCCAATCCAAAAAGCATGGGCTCGGATAAGTTAATTCCTATATGATTAAGCAAATTCCCTGCTGCGGTTGTTTCACAATGTTGACCTTCAAACAGTTTGAAATTTTTAATTATCATTTTTTCCGCCCTCCTCTTTTGTATTCATTATATAATATTAATTTGATATCTACTCAAAAATTATTTTACTGCTTTTTCTAAAAAGGTAATTTCTTTATTTTTTGTATCTATTCTACATCTTACTCCAATGGGAATAGTTATTAAAGGATCAGTATGGGCAAAATCGACTTCTGAAACTATGGGAAAATCATAGCCTTTCACAGCTTCATCAACAATCATTTTAAGAGAATCCTTTTCATTGAAATCAACTTTACTGGGAAATCTGCCTATCACCAAGCCCCTAATTTTATCATAAACTCCTATATGTCTTAAATGCGTTAAGAGTCTATCGATTGTTTGTGTAGACTCAATGTCATCCTCTTCTACAAATAATATTTTTCCTTCCATATCCGGCCAATATTCTGTTCCTGCTAAAAGTAACAATGTTCCGCTATTTCCTCCTATAGCTATACCTTCTCTAACACCTTCTCTCAGAACTTTCCAACCGGGATTTTCTTTCCATTCTCTTGGCCCTAAATTTTCTTTTTCCCACCACTGGTCTTCTGCCCATTTTTCAGAAGCTTTTATAATGACATTTTCTTTTCCGGCAATTAAAAATTCATCAAAATATTTCTCTGAATATTCAGGTAGTTCTAGTTGGCAAAAGGTGATAAAAGCAGGACCGGAGAAATTAATTAAGCCTGTTTTGGTATAAATTGCATTATTTAAAGCAGTAACATCGCTGAATCCGATGAAAATTTTTGGATTGTTTTTAATAATCTCGTAATCTAAATACGATAAAAGTTGATGAGAATTATATCCACCATATACTGTCATAATTGCATCTACCTCTGGATTTTTGAACATAGTCATTAAATCTTCAACTCTTTCTTTGATAGTCCCCGCTGTATGACCAAAAAATTTGTAAATATGCTTTCCAAAAACAAGCTTAAAACCTTTGCTTTCTAATTTTTTCACACCAATATCCCAGACATTTTTACTAACAAATTTAGCAGAATTTGCCGGGGCAATTATACCTATCGTGCTTCCTTTTTTTAATCTGTTAGGTTTCATTTTCTTCACCTTCTCTTTCGTTTACTATATATATCCATCTCTAATTATTCCTTTATTTTTGCCCTTTCTTTTTCAGTCAATCTTGAGAACATTCTTCCCATCTTTAATGAAAATAATCGCATCGCCTCAAAACCAATCCTGGTCTTTAAATCCGGAGTAATGCAAGCTTTAGTCGATAATATTTTCTTCGCCAGTTTCTTACCTGCTATTTTAGGATCTTCTAAAAAATCTTCCGGAACTCCCAGGGGAGATGCTGATTCAGTAATTTTCCCTAAGACCCTTCTGTGTCTTCCTTGAACTAAATCTTTTTAATTATCTTTTTTTATTTCATATGTATTACTTTTACTTCTGAGACTGTGCGGTTAAACCTTCTATTTCTTGAGATGTAACAGGAAGGAAAAAATATAGAAG
>CBDUZB010000178.1:0-2872 GCA_965371605.1 uncultured bacterium | reverse complement strand
ACTGGCGAGACTGTCGCTTCGCTCCAGCAAAATAAAAAAAAGGCACAAAGTTAAAAAATAGAAGATAAAAAAATGAGTTGTAAAGGAAAATGGGATTTTGAAGTTTGAAGTTGGAAATCAGGAATTGGAACGAGGATAATGAGGGAGATTTAATATATAAAAAAGAGAAGAGGAAAAATGAAGATATTAATATTGAATTGTGGGAGTTCGTCAATAAAATATAAACTAATAGAGATGATTGGGGAGAATACTCTTTCTTATGGACTAATGGAACGGATAGGCCTGCCTGATGGTTTGTTATATCATCATTTTCAGAAGGATGGGGAATTAAAAGAAAAGAAACTGGTAAGGGAAATACCGGATTATAATACCGGAGTTAAATTAATAATTAACACTTTAATCCATCCCAACTACGGGGTAATTAATGATACGAGCGAGATTAGTGCTGTTGGCCATCGTGTGGTTCATGGGGGAGAAAAGTTTGCCAATTCCGTTTTAATAAATTCAGATGTCAGACAGGATATTAGAGATTGTATAGAATTAGCTCCTCTACATAATCCGCATAACCTGCGGGGAATTAAGGCATGTGAATCTTTATTAAGAGGTATTCCGCAGGTAGCTGTTTTTGATACGGCCTTTCACCAGACGATGCCTAAATGTGCTTATATTTATGGGCTTCCCTATTTGCTTTATCAAAAATATGATATTCGGCGTTATGGTTTTCATGGAACTTCTCATCGTTATGTGTCAGAACGAGTTAGTGAATTAGTTGGACAGCCCATAGAAGAACTTAAAATTATTACCTGTCATTTAGGTAATGGGTGTAGTATTTCTGCGATTGAAAAAGGTAAGTCCGTGGATACTTCAATGGGTTTTACTCCTTTAGAGGGTTTGGTTATGGGAACCAGATGCGGAAATATAGATCCTACGGTAGTATTTCATTTGATTGGGAGAGAAGGCCTTTCTTTAGGGGAGGTGGTAACACTCTTAAATAAACAAAGTGGTTTATATGGTATTTCCGGTGTCAGTAATGATATGCGGGAAATAATACAGGAAATCAAAGAGAATAATTCTCGTGCTTCTTTGGCTCTGGAAATTTTTTGTTATCAGATACGCAAATATATTGCCTCTTATGCAGGGGTTTTGAATGGAGCGGATGTGATTGTTTTTACAGCCGGCATAGGTGAGAATGTTCCTCTGGTACGGCAAAAATGTTGTGAGAAACTGACCTTTATGGGAGTAAACATAGATAATGAGAAAAATGATGCAGCGATAGGAAAGGAAGCCGTTATTAGCCAGCAATCTTCTAAGGTTAAAGTGTTTTGTATTCCGACTAACGAAGAATTAATTATTGCTCGTGATACAAAGAAAATAGTACAAAGTTTTAAAGCGGAGTAAGTCGGGAATTAATAAAAAAAGGTACAAAAAATATTTTTTATTGACAAATGATGGCTTGATAAGTATGATACTGAGATATATTTATGAAGAAAACAGTAATTTTTATGGAGATATTTTTAAGGCTTTAATAAGTAAAGTATTCTAAGTGGTCGAAAGGGAGAAATAAAAATGGCTAATCCAAAAAGAAGGCATTCAAAATCAAGGAGAGATAAGAGAAGGGCAAACTGGAAAATTTCCTTACCTGATTTATCTTTTTGCCCGCAGTGTAAAGAACCTAAATTACCTCATCATGTTTGTTTACATTGTGGTTTTTATAATGGTAAAGAGGTGATCAAAATAAAGGAAAAGAAGGAAAAAAAAGAGAACGACGAGAAGAAGCCAGTAAAGGAAAAGAAGGAAAAAAAAGAGAAGGACGAGAAGAAGCCGATAAAGGAAAAGAAGGAAAAGAAAGAGAAGGACGAGAAGAAGCCAATAAAGGAAAAGAAGGAAAAAAAAGCCGAGAAGAAATAGGAAGGTTTTTTTGGAGGAATTAGATGTGGATTGCAGTTGATGCTATGGGTGGGGATAATGCTCCGGATACGATAATAAATGGTGTGGTGCAGGCTTGTAAGGAATACGGATACAAAGTAATTTTGGTAGGTGATGAAGAGGTAATAAGAAGAAAACTAAAACAATTTGATGTTACAGGGTTAGAATTAGAAGTTGTAAATGCTTCGCAAGTTATAACCATGGATGATGCCCCTGCTCATGCTTGCCGGCAAAAAAAAGATTCTTCTATTATGGTGGCTTTACGATTGCTTAAAGAAGGAAGAGCAAATGCGTGCGTTTCTGCCGGTAATTCGGGTGCAATAATGGCTGCGAGTTTAATGCATTTAAAAAGGTTGCCCGGGGTGAATCGTCCGGCGATTGCTTCTTTAATGCCTACAAAAAAAGGGATGTGCACTTTGATTGATGTCGGTGCAAATGTTGATTGTAAAGCTAAAAATTTACTACAATTTGCGATTATGGGGAGTGTTTATTTTAAAGATATTTTCGGGGTTGATTCTCCGAAAGTAGGTCTCCTGAACATCGGAGAAGAATCCACCAAAGGTGACGAACTCAGGGTAGAGGCGTTTAGCTTATTGCAAAAAAGCAATTTAAATTTTGTGGGTAACTTAGAAGGGAAAGATATCATTCAGGGAAAAGCCGATGTAGTAATATGTGACGGTTTTGTGGGGAATATTATTTTAAAGCTTGGAGAAGGCGTAGCTGAAATGATGTTGACCTTGCTTAAAGAAGAAATCAACAAAAAAACATTATGGCGGATAGCTGCATATTCATTAAAAAGAGCGTTTAAAAATGTAAAAAAGAGAATTAATTATGAAGAATACGGAGGAGCTCCTCTATTAGGTGTTAGCGGGCTTTCTATCATTTGCCACGGGAGTTCCAGTCATAAGGCAATTAAAAGTGCAATTAAAGTAGCTTCGGAATTAAT
>CBDUZB010000177.1:0-3002 GCA_965371605.1 uncultured bacterium | reverse complement strand
ATTTAATTCTTACTTTAGGAGGGGAAGCAACCAGGTTAATAAAAAAAAGGATTAATAAAAGTCCGGTGATATTTTGTCTGGTCCTCAATCCTGTAGGAAATGGCATTGTTAAAAGTAGAATAAGTTCCATGAATAATTTTGCGGGGGTGTGTTTAGATATTCCGGTAAGTACTCAATTTTTGGCTTTGAAACAGATAATTCCTTTTGCCAAACGTATCGGAGTTATTTATAATCCGCTTAAAACGAGTTTCATAATTAAAGAGGGGAAAAAAGTAACGGAAAATTTAGGATTACAATTAGTATCGCGAATAGTTCATTTTCGAAAAGAAGTCCCTGAAGCGTTGAAGACTTTTAAAGACAGTATAGATGTTTTATGGGCAGTAGTTGATACCACTGTTTATACTTCCCAATCTATTCCCTTTACTTTGGAAACTGCTTTAAAAAATAAGATACCCGTATTGGGGTTTTCAGTAAATATGGTAAAAAAAGGAGCACTCTTAGCTTTATATACCGACTATAAGGATATGGGGAGGCAGGCGGGTGAGATTGCCTTAAGAATAATTGACGGAGAAAAACCCAGAGAAATTCCTATTTTCTTTCCAAGAAAAGTAAACATTGCCGTTAATCTTAAAGTGGCGAAATTAATTGGAATAGATATACCGGAAAAAACAATAAAAAATAAAGAGATTAAATTTTTCAAGTAAAACATATAATTTTAAAAAAAATAGAAGAATAAGGGGAGGAAAAATGGTAGATTTAAGTCACGTAAAAGAATGGAAGGCTAATATGGGTTTACAAAAGAAGGCAATTATTTATATTAGTTGTTTAGTATTTTTTGTGTCAGTGGTCCTTAGTGGGTTTTTCATTGTACAATACAAAAAGCAAATTTATCATAGTTTGGAAGAGAAGGGGGTTGTTTTAGCAAAAAATTTGGCTTACAATAGCGAGTATGGAATTTCTATCGGAAATGAAGAAATACTGGATAAACTTATTGAAAGTGTTATTCTGGTTCAGAAAAGCGAAGTGATTTATGTCGCTATTCAGGATGAAAAAGGGGAAATACTAGCCAGTGATAATATTAATGATATGCGTGATTTATTTTCAGGGAAGAAAAACCGGGAAGCTTTTGAAGTTCTTGTTCCCAGAGTGGTGTTTCATCGGATAAAAAATATTCCTTTATTAGAGGTCATTATTCCTGTGTATGGTGGTGAAGAAGAATTATTAGATTCGGAAATATCTTTGTTTTCAGGGAAAGAATCAAGTTATGGATCAGAGAAAAAGGTTGGTGTTGTTCGTGTGGGGATGTCTCAGAAGAATGCTGTTTTGCAAATTAGAAAAATTAAATTAATCACTCTGATGTTAACTGGATTAACAATGGGTGTTTCTCTTTTCCTTTCTTTTTTATTTGTGAAAAGTATAGTTATCCCCATCAAGGAACTATTGAGAGGTACCGAGCAGATTTCCAGGGGGAACTTGACCTGTTTGATGCAGATAAAAGAGACAAATGAAATAGGTTTGTTGACTAAAGGGTTTAATGCGATGACTAAAAGTTTGAGTTCTTTGGTAATTCAACTTCGTAATGCTGCTCTGCAAATAACTTCAAGTTCTGGGGAAATATTATCTGCTTCTGAACAGCAATCCAGTGGTTCCAGTGAGCAGGCCGCATCAGTAGCTCAAACGACGGCTACAGTGGAGGAATTAGCCGCTACTTCTAAAAATATTGCTTATACATCTGATTCTTTGGTTAAAAAAGCGGAGTCTACTTTGGAGGTGACCCGAGAAGGAGAGAAAGCAATAAGAGAAACAATACAGGGAATGAGTGAAATTAAGGAAAAAACACAGGAGTCAGCTAAGAATATTTTAGCATTAGGAGAAAAATCACAAAGGATAGGGAGAGTAATTGAAATTATAGATGATATAGCCGACCAGACTAATTTATTAGCTTTGAATGCTGCTATCGAAGCCGCTCGGGCGGGAGAGGCGGGTAAGGGTTTTGCTGTGGTCGCAGTGGAAGTGAAAAAATTAGCGGAGAATGTAGTAATGTCTACCAAACAAGTAAAAGAAGTAATTAGTGAAATTCAATCTTCTACTAATAAATCAATAATGGTTACGGAGGAAGGGATAAAAGGTGTGGAAAGAGGGGTTATTTTATCACATAAAGCGGGGAGGGTCTTGGAGGAAATATTAGAAATGATTAAAGAATCTAATGTTTCGGCTAAGCAAATTGGTTTGGCTACGCAGCAGCAAAGAAGTGCTACTGACCAGGTAGCTGTGGCGATGAAGCAAATCGCTGAAGTGTCCAATCAATCAGTTCTTTCTTCTAGGCAGGTAACTTCTGCTACACGCCAATTGGGATTATTAGCTGAGAAATTGAAGGATATGGTCGGAAAATTTAAGATAGAATAAGTATTGATTATAAAGGAGAATTTGGATAGAAGATTGTAAAGATATTTATCTCCAGGGAAATAAAAAATGGAAAAAAAATTTGATCGTAGTATATTTTTAGGTAAATTTCAGGAAGAAACAAGAGAGCATCTTCGGGTGTTGAATCAGGATTTGTTAATTCTGGAAAACGATTCAGACAATCCTAAAATACTTGAGGAGTTGGAACGGGAAGTACATACGTTGAAAGGTTCGGCTAAGATGATGGGATATAAAGAAATAGCTGAAATAACTCATAGAATGGAAGATGTTTTTGGATTATTGAGGCAGAAAAACATTGAGTTAAAAAAAGAAATGGTAGATGTTTTATTTGAAGCCCTGGATGGAGTGGATAGTTTACTAAAAGCGATTTTGAAGGGGGAAAAGCACAATGTAAAGGTAAAAGATCTTTGTGAAAGATTGGAAAAGATTAATAAGGGTGAAGAACTTACATCTTTTGATTTTAAGAAAAAAGAGATAATGAAAAATAAAAAAATAAAAAAGAAAACAACGGAAAAGAAAAAAAGAAAAACAGAAAAAGAAACAGAAAAAGAAACAGAAAAAGTAACAGAAAAAGAAAC
>CBDUZB010000176.1:0-3007 GCA_965371605.1 uncultured bacterium | reverse complement strand
GGAGGATAATTTCTATATGGTTGAGACAGGAAAATTAAATAAGTTAATGGTTGTTAAGAAAGTTGATTTTGGAATTTATCTTGAAGGAGAAGAATTTGGTGAAATTTTACTTCCCCTCAGATATGTGCCGGAAAATTGTGAAGTTGATGACATTATAGAAGTTTTTCTCTATTTTGATTCTGAAGACCGCATTATTGCCACCACTGAAAAACCTTATGCTATGGTTGGACAGTTTGCTTTGTTAAAGGTTATTTCGGTTAATTCTGTTGGGGCATTCATTGACTGGGGTTTACCAAAAGATTTGCTGGTACCTTTTCGTGAACAAAAGCAAAAAATGGAGGAAGGTGAATCATATGTTGTTTTTATCTACCTCGATAAAAGTAAACGTATTGCTGCTTCTTCGAAACTGGATAAATTTCTTGACATTTTGCCGATTAATTTTCAGGAAGGGCAGGAAGTGGAACTGTTAATATGCTGTCAGACCGATATTGGTTATAAAGCGGTTATTAACGGATGCCATGGTGGTATTCTTTATAAAAACGAAGTGTTTCAAACATTAGAAAAAGGACAGCAAATAAAAGGGTTCATTAAAAAAGTGAGGGATGATAAAAAAATAGATCTTTGTCTGCATAAACCCGGCTATAAAAAGGTTGATGATTTGTTGGAAAAAATTATTGATACCCTGAAAAAACGAGACGGGTTTATTCCTGTGGGTGATAAAAGTTCTACGAAAATTATTTATGAGTTGTTTGGGGTAAGTAAGAGAACATACAAAAAGGCAATAGGAGTTCTTTTCAAAAAAAGGTTGATAACTTTTGAGAATAACGGCATAAAACTAAGAGAAAAAAAGGGGGATGTTGTTAAGTAATTTAACCAATTGAAAAATGTTGTTATAATTGAGCCCTGCCGAGATAAGAGAATAGAGATATCAGGATTATTGTGGTACCGTCGGAAAACAAGTAGGTTGTACGAAAGGTGAGAAAAATCAGCTATCGAAAATAAGCGATTTATTAAGCAAATAGCGGGGTAAGTTTTATAATGGAAGAAACAGCAGGGAATACATTAACTAATCAGAATAAGGGACGAATCTACACGGTTTTGCGGCAATACTGGGGATATAATTCTTTTTTGCCATTACAGGAAAATGCAATTTTGTCTATGATGGAAAACGAAGACAGTTTAACGGTGTTACCTACAGGAGGTGGTAAGTCGTTATGTTTTCAATTACCGGCTTTATTGAAGGAAGGGATGGTTGTAGTTATTTCTCCGTTAATTTCTCTGATGAATGATCAGGTGGATAACCTTAAAGATATGGGAATAGCTTCTTGTTATTTAAATTCTACCCTGTCTTCCAAACAGCAAAGATTTTTAACTGAGCGAATTCTGGAAGGAAAGATAAAATTATTATATATATCTCCCGAAAGGTTAAATAATAAGGAGACAATAGATTTATTAATTTCTGTTAGGCCTTCTTTTTTCGTGATTGATGAGGCACATTGTATAAGCCATTGGGGACATGATTTCAGAGAGAATTATCGCAATCTTCATATGATTAAAGAAAGGTTTAAGTCTGTAAGTGTCCACGCTTTTACTGCTACTGCTACCAAAGAGGTGCAGCTGGATATAATAAAGCAATTAAGGTTGAGCAATCCTAGAATTCATGTTGGCGGGATAGACCGTCCTAATTTAACCTACCGGGTAATACCGCGCAATCAGGTTTTAAAGCAAATTATGGAGGTTTTAACAAAGCATGCCAATGAAGCCGGGATTATATATTGTTTACGCCGTAAAGACGTGGAAGATGTTTCGGAGGGGTTAAAAAGTTTCGGTATTGATAATGTTGGCTATCATGCCGGTATGTTAGACAAGGAGAGGTATATAGCACAGGAAAAATTTGCTCGTGAAGAAGTGAATATAGTTGTTGCTACGGTAGCCTTTGGAATGGGGATTGATCGTTCTAACATTCGTTTTATTGTTCATGCGGGTATGCCCGGAAGTATCGAACATTATCAACAGGAAATAGGTCGTGCCGGAAGGGATGGACTTCCTGCTTTTTGTTATATGTTTTATGGTGGTGCAGATTTTCGCTTATGGAGTTTTTTCGCAGAAAAGTCCTCTGAGCGGGAAATAATGATGAAAAAAATAAAAATTATGTACAATTTTTGTACTCAGCCTCAATGCAGGCATAAGCTGCTGGTAAATTACTTCGGGCAGGATTATGAAAGACGCTCTTGCGATGCCTGCGATTATTGCTTAAATGAACTTGATATGGTTGGTGATGCACTTATTGTCGGGCAAAAGATATTATCATGTGTAGTTAAGGTAAGGCAAAGCCGTTATGGATTTGGCACAGGGCATGTGGTAAATGTATTAAAAGGTAAATTAACAGAGAAAATAAAACAGATGAGACAGCATACCCTCTCAACTTTTGGTATGATGCAGGAGGAATCAGAGGTGTTTATAAGGCATATGATTGAACAATTAATCGGACAAGGTTTTTTATTTAAAGAGGGGGAATTTTTAACGCTTTCAGTAACGGATGCAGGAAAACAGTTGTTGCTCGGAGAAGTATCTCCAATATTGGCTATGCCTTTGCTTGCCGCCAAGAAAAAAGAGATTACAAAAAAAACCATTGAAAGAAGAGATAAAGAATGGTCGAAAATAGATCAATCATTATTTCAAATATTACGCAAAGAGAGGACAAAACTTGCACACAAAAAGGGTGTTCCGGCATATATTATATTCAGTGATAAAACGTTGATGGATATAGCTGCAAAAAAACCTGTAACTAAAGATGCTTTTTCAGACATTTATGGCGTAGGAGAAAACAAATTGGAATTTTACGCAGATATATTTATTAATATTATTAAGGGGAACATAGGGGACTGTTAAATAACTATTAGTATAACGTTGCTTGGAAGGGATACAGGGGCTGTTGCTGATGAATTGCAGCAGCTGAAGTTCAATGTTAAGTAAAGAAAAAGGTAGTGTCAAATAAAGTATGAAA
>CBDUZB010000175.1:0-3017 GCA_965371605.1 uncultured bacterium | reverse complement strand
CAAGGGAGAGGAAAAAACACTTAGATTTGTTACCGAAATTGTGAACCTCTACACTTAGGAGGATGATGCGGAATCTATAATGTGCTTAAAATGTCAATAGATTCCTGTTTCCGGGATTGTGTCATAATTGATGTAGTTGCCCAATTTATTGGGCTGCTAATAATTTTGTCGACGAACCTCATAAATGAGGCAACTACAATTGTTGCAAAAAACGGGGTTGTGACGCAGTCTGTCCGCAGGAATGACGATAAAGGTAAAAAGGCTATTTTGCAGAAGTCCAAATCATTTTTATGAAAAGAGGAAAAATGAAATTTTTTAAATTTATGTTTGGTATGATAATTTGTTTATTAATTTTCGGTATGGTTATTTTACCCCAAAGCCGTCAAATTATTGCAAAGGAAAAAATTATAGATATTGATGCATCAAAAAAAATAGACGAAATATTAGATTGGTTTCGGGATGTTTATTTAGAACAGCAGATTAAAATAGAAGAGGCTTTTAAAAAAATAAAGGACCTTTCTCCGGATAAAAAAGATAAAGTAAAAAGTAAAAAAGAGATGGAATCAATTTTAACTAACAAAGAATTAGTGAAATTAAATAAATTAACATGGGAATATACAAACATTAATGTTCCCAAAGCCTTAATTAAGATAGAAACTCTTTGTTTAAAGCAAGAGGAAAAAATAGCAAAGCTGGAATATTTGTTGGCAAAAGAAAAAGCGAAAAATTCCAGAAAAAACATGACGGGCCAGGTTAAAGAGAAAAAAGAATCATACAAAAAAGCAAAAAAAGAATATAAAGAATTTTTAAAAAAGGCAAGGTCAGCTGACTAAATAAAAAAATACATAGTGCAGAGGAAAATGCATTATTAATATGAGGAAAACTTCGTTCCTTCCCCAAATTTTCACATTATAAATATATAATTTAGAGAGGAAATTATAGACAAGAACATTCTTGGCTGTCTGCAAGGATGGTTCTTTAAAAAGCTATATTAATTTTTATTATGATTCAGATATTAGGGCTTAGTAAATCATACGGGGAACAGGTGTTATTTGAAAATCTCAGTTTCTCCATTAATAGCGGAGACAAGATTGGCTTGGTAGGAAGAAACGGGGTGGGGAAGTCGACACTGTTTGCCATGCTCCTCGGTGATATTGAGCCGGATGACGGAAGCATTTCATTTCCCCGCAATTATCGTATCGGACATGTTAAACAATACATCAATTTTACGCAGGCAACTGCACTGGAAGAGGGTTGCCTTGGCCTTCAGGAAGAAGAAAAGCATAATCATTGGAAGGTAGAAAAAGTGCTTAGCGGGCTGGGGTTTAACAAAGACGATTTATCTAAACATCCGTCAGTTTTTTCCGGCGGCTATCAAATACGGCTTAATCTTGCTAAAGTGCTCGTTTCTTTTCCGGATCTTCTCCTGCTGGATGAGCCGAACAATTATCTTGATATTGTTGCTACCCGTTGGTTGACCGGATTCCTGAAGTCCTGGAAAACGGAGATTATGCTAATTACCCACGATCGTAATTTTATGGACAATATTACTACTCACACAATGGTTATTCATCGTAAAACCGTCAAAAAAAATTCCGGAGATACTGCCAAGTTATACAACCAGATTGCACTAGAGGAAGAAATTCATGAGAAAACCCGTGTTCGAGATGTGAAAGAGCGGAAGAAAACGGAATTGTTTATCCAGCGGTTTCGGGCTAAGGCGCGGCTGGGAGGGATGGTTCAGTCCCGAATAAAAACTCTTCAAAAAAGGGAGAAACAGGAGAAACTGAAAAAAATAGCTAATCTTGAGTTTTCCTTTAACACTGCCCTTTTTCCGGCAGCACAGATGATGCAGGCATACAACATCGGTTTCGGTTATGACCAAAACGAAGCCAAACTTATTGATGATTTTTCTATCTCGATAGGTAAACGGGAACGGATTTGCGTAATTGGAAGGAACGGACGGGGTAAATCCACATTACTGCGGATTCTTGCCGGTGAGCTGAAGCCGCAGGCGGGAAGTGTCAAAATGCATGCCGCGGTGAAGATTGGTTATTTTGGACAATCAAATATTGCCAGGCTGAGGGAAAACAAGACGGTGTTGGAGGAAATTGGGGAAGGTAATCCCAATTCGCTTCCTCAGAATGTACGCAATATTTGTGGAGCGATGATGTTCAGCGGTGATGATGCCCTGAAAAAAATAAAACTACTTTCCGGCGGAGAAAAAAGCAGGGTGCTTTTAGGCCGATTGCTAATGAATCCGTCAAACCTGCTTTTGCTGGATGAAGCAACGAACCATTTGGATATGGAATCTTGTGATGCCTTGTTGGAATCAATAAACAATTTTGACGGTTCACTGGTTATTGTCTCCCATAACGAGATGATATTGAATGCTATAGCCAATCGTTTTATTATATTTGACCGGGGGCGTGTTACGGTTTTTGACGGAACGTATGGGGAGTTTCTTCAGAAAATTGGTTGGCAGGATGAGGAGGGGGAATCTCGAAAACAGAAAAAGAAAAACGTGGCTGCTGTTGACAGGAAAGCTTTGAAAAAAATAAAAGGTAAACTTATTCAGGATCGCAGTCAGGTACTCAACCCGCTTGAATTACGGATAAAAGAGTTAGAAAGAGTTATCGCCGGAAAAGAGAAAGAAATGCATCATACCACTGCTCTTCTGGTAAAAGAGTCTACAAAGGGTAATGCGTCGGCTATTACAGAGCTGTCCCAAAAACATCACGAATTGCGTTCGCATATTGATTCGCTATATGGTCAGATGGAGGAATCTCTTTCAAAATATGAAAAAAAATGCGAGTATTATAAACAGCGACTTGCCGAATTGGATAAGGAAAAACAGAAAGACAGTTCATGGACAGAAACTACAGTTATAAGTTAATAGTTATGAGTTATAAGTTAAAAGAATAAAGACAGATAAAAGATAAAAGAAAAAGACAACAGATAAAAGACAGGCACAAACTACAGTTCATAGACAGAAAGACAGTCCATAGTCCATAGTC
>CBDUZB010000174.1:0-3024 GCA_965371605.1 uncultured bacterium | reverse complement strand
CTGCGGATGTTATTATTAAAACTTCTTTTGGCTTAAATATTATCCCCTCTCATCCAGACCTTGCTTTAACTGAAGCCGGCATGAAAGCAACACAAGTGGGAATTTTAAATGGCTTATTTGAATCTATAAAAGACGATTATGATTATATTATAATTGATACCCCCCCTTCTGATAGTTATCTAACTGTTTCTGCTCTTGCCTATGTAGAAGAAGTAATAATTCCTGTACAAGCGCATTTCCTTGCTTTACAAGGTCTTACTCAAGTAATGATTAGTATTGACCAGGTAAGAAAAGGATTAAATCCCAAATTAAAAATACTAGGAATATTACCTACAATGGTAAATCAACGCACAAATATATCCCGGGAAGTAATTGACCAGTTGAATACTCATTACAAAGACCTTTTGTTTCCCGAAATGATTGATTACAGTGTAAAGCACCCAGAATCATCTCTTGCCGGAGTCCCTATCGTAATTTATGATCCCAAACACCCTGGGGCTTTATCTTATACCAAATTAACGGAGGCTATACTATGAAAAAAAATTTGAAAGAAATAATGCAATCTCGCAGTCCTATAAGTAAACGGGATATTGTTAAATCGGTGGATTTGTATGATAGTAAACAAAACAACAACACATTAAACACACAAACAAACAAACCTGCAAAACCACAAGTAGTTAAATACACAACACACCTTACTCCTGGAATAATAAAGACTATAAAATTATATGCAGTAGAACACGATATCAAAGATTATGAAGTACTAACAATGTCTTTGGAAAGGTTCTTTAAATCAAACATCCAAGAATCCAAAAAGGAAACATGAAAAACAAAATTAAAGAAAGAACATGTTTTGAAGGAACTACCAAGCATAAAGAAATAAAAAAAGTCAAAGGCAGACATTACTGTTCTATCCCAAAAAAAACTAAAATTGTGAAAGATGGAGAAAAGGGTAGATATGGAACAGCTATAAGTCTTTGCTTTGAAGATAGTAATGGGTTGCTCTGGGCTGACAATGACGAATACAGAAACCAGGTTAATTTCTGTCCTTTTTGCAGTTATGAAGCTAAAATAAAAATCAAATAATAGCAAGAAACAAAGGGGGTCACAAATTGTGACCGGTTCAGACAATATTAATCAGTAAAAAATTAATTTTTTACTATCGTAAAATGAAATAGTTAATATCAACAGATTTTTAAAAAAACTTTATCATTGAATAGTAGTAACATGACCATATAATACGGGTTAAACTACCATGTAATAGCGGTGACATAAGTATGGGTTTTCGGTTACATTACCATGAAATACGGGGCTTTTTACTGTGTAATAACGGTGACAAGATTATGTAATCCGGGTCAAGTTTATTTATAAGTAAGCCAATTATAAGCAAAAACAATATAAAATGTGAGTCACTTGACCATGTAATACCGGTCAAACTTACCCCCAACAAGCAAATTTATCTCGTTTAAAACAGGTAAAAATTGTTCTTTTTAAGACTAAATAGAATAATATTTAAAAAGATTAGTAAATTTTTGGACTATGTAATGCAATTGACATTACCATGTAATACCGGTCAAGTTACCATATAATACTGGTTACACTACTATGGGTTTTCGGTTACACTTATCCACAATCGCTGGATATTTATAAATTAATCCCGCTGAAAATATGCAATAAAAAGGCTCTTTTAGCTTAAAATTGATGGTATTTAACAATTTTTACGGATTTAGGGATAATGAAATACGGGTTACACTACTATGGGTTTTAGGTTACACTACTATGGGTTTTCGGTTACACTACCATGGGTTTTCGGTTACACTACCATGGGTTTTCGGTTACACCACTTCGTCGCTAAAAAGGGGCTACAGAACCGTTAAGAATTGTTAAGAATATAAGAATCGTTAGAACGATTTTAAAAAACAACAAAAAAACATTAACTACTTCAAACTAAAAGCAATTAAAAACAAGGATACAGTTAGAAATGAGCGATTATTTATTAAATAACATAGTTAGTATCACTAAAGACAAAAAAAGCCTTAATTTTTGGAAGAAAGCCATAAAAACACTAGGAGAAAACATCGTTGAGGCTGAATTAGGAGAGTTAAAATACCAAATTCATCAGGGAAAAATAAAATACCCGGCTAAATATCTCACCACTCTACTAAAAAAACAAATGCTTTTAACCAAGAAAATGCCAAAAAAAGAAAGACCGGCTAATGAAAAAGAATTAGCAAAAACATACCTGAGTCCTAATCAACTTGATTTGTTTAAAGAATTGGAACCTGTAAAAATAAAAGGCAGGGAACTAAAAAAAGAAAAACAAATGGATGTACCTTATTCCAATAAACATATTCCCTGGGCAACGTTTATTGGTCCGGATTTTTTTACCCTCTCTACAAACAAAGCAAAGAGTGATAAAGTAATGGCTAAATTCAGGACACTTGACGGGCAAGTTTCTTTGGTTCCATTATTAAGAGGTTCTTTTTTCCCAGGGGATAGGGGATCGGGTATACTCACTGCCGAACACGGAAGGGTACTAGGTGGACTATCGGATATATGGGTAAATCAAAATGAAAGATATACCGAAACAGAATCCGGGGCAGTAAATTGTTACTGTTATGTAAAAATAAGGGAACTATCAAAAATACTTGGCGGGAAAAATTTTGGTGGAAGGGATTTAAACCACCTAAAAAAATTGGTGTTCGATCTTAAAAGAATGCCTTATTATCTAAACCTCGAATCCATAGAAGAATTTAAAATGGCTGGACTGAAAGGGTATGGATTTACTATTTTAGGAGATACTATATTAGTGGATAAGAAAAACGGCAGGGAAGAAACAATTATCAGGGTAGAATTTTCAGATACATACAGCCGGCAATTATTGGCCCGACGGGCAGTTAAAAGACCGAAAGAATTAATTACCACTCGAAGCGAAATAGCTTTTTTATTACACCTTTACTTAGAACCTATTTTAATAAAAAATGGATATTTTACTAAAGAATTAAGATTTATAATAAAAGACCT
>CBDUZB010000173.1:0-3086 GCA_965371605.1 uncultured bacterium | reverse complement strand
AATAAACCAACCTTAATTATTTCTCATAATAAGACATTGGCAGCACAACTCTATTCTGAATTCAGGCAGTTTTTTCCGGAAAATGCAGTAGAATATTTTGTCAGTTATTATGATTATTATCAACCCGAGGCCTATATTCCCCACAAGGATATTTATATAGAGAAAGACTCCTCCATTAATGAAAAAATAGACCGCTTAAGACTTAGAGCGACCAGTTCTCTTCTGGAAAGAAAAGATGTGATTATTGTCGCTTCGGTTTCGTGCATTTATGGAATTGGATCTCCCGAAGAATGGGAAGAATCTCTGATAAGTTTGCAAGAGGGAAGGATAATTATGCAGGGGGATTTGCTCAGGAGTTTGGTCGATATCCAGTACGAAAGGAATGAGATGAATTTTTCCAGGGGTAAATTTAGGGTAAGAGGGGATGTAATAGAGGTTTTTCCCGCTTATTTGGAGACGGCATTACGAATTGAATTTTTTGGTGATAAAATTGATAGAATTAGCGAAATAAATCCTTTAACCGGTAAAGTGCTTAAAAGGAAAAATACTGCCTATATTTATCCGGCAAAACATTTTGTTACCACTGCTCCCCGCAGGGAAAAAGCTATAAAAGAAATAAGGAAAGAATTAGATGAACGATTGAAATGGTTTGCCGGCGAAGGTAAACTTTTAGAAGCTGAAAGATTGAAAATGCGGACTAATAATGATATAGAAATGCTGCAGGAAATAGGGGTTTGTCATGGAGTTGAAAATTATTCCCGTCATCTGTCAGGGAGAAAACCGGGACAAGCACCTACCTGTCTGATTAATTATTTTCCCAAAGATTTTCTTTTAATTATTGATGAATCTCATGTGGCTATTCCTCAAATAAGAGGAATGTATGCAGGAGATAGAGCGCGCAAAGAAAATTTAATAAATTATGGATTTCGTCTTCCCAGTGCTTTGGATAATCGCCCTTTAAAATTTAACGAATTTGAAAAGATAATCAATCAGGTTGTTTATGCTTCAGCCACTCCCGGGCCTTATGAATTGCAAAAAACTAAAGGAGAATTTATAGAACAGGTCATCCGGCCTACGGGATTGCTGGATCCGGTAATAACGGTAAAACCAATACAAGGACAAATAAAGGATTTAATTTTTCAGGTAAAGCAAAGAATTGTCAAAAAACAGAGGACATTAATAACTACTCTTACTAAGAGGATGGCAGAGGATTTGAGTGATTATCTCCATCAGGAGGGATTGTGTGTGAGGTATCTGCATTCGGAAATTAATGTTTTAAAACGGATAGAAATTTTACAGTCCTTGCGTAAAGGGGATTTTGATGTTTTGGTGGGAATAAATCTTTTAAGGGAAGGTTTGGATTTGCCGGAGGTTTCTTTAGTAATAGTATTGGATGCGGATAAAGAAGGATTTTTACGAAGCGAGACTTCTTTAATTCAGGTTTGCGGCAGGGCGGCAAGGAATGTGGATGGTGAAGTAATAATGTATGCGGATTCCATCACCGGTTCTATGAAGAGGGCTATTGAGGAAACCCAAAGAAGAAGAAAAATACAGACAGAATATAATGAACAGTATAAAATTACTCCGCAAACTATTCAAAAAGCTATTCATGAGGGAATAGAAGAATATAAAAGTGAAAAACAGGAAATATCTTCCTTTGTTTTTCAAGAGGGTTTCGGATTTTTGTCTCAAAAGGAAAAGGGTAAAATTTTAAATGACTTGAAGCGGCAAATGGAAGAAGCTGCAAATGAATTGGATTTTGAATTAGCCATAATTTTAAGGGATAAAATTAATCAAGTTAATAAGAAGAAATAGGATTAGGAGAGACATTCCCTTTATTTACAAAAACAGTGAAAGTTTAGACATATATACTTATTTAGTGTTTAAAGAAAGGAATTTGTTAATAGAAGAAAACATAAAAAAAGAAGATATTCCTTTTATTCTGCCTGTAAAAAAGGAGTGTGCCTAAGAATGAAAGTCAGAATAAATCTTGACACTACTTAAAAAAGAAAGGACTTGACAAAAGTTAGCAAATATGCTAACCTATTAATAGAGATGAAACCTAAAACAGAAGAGTACATTTTTTATCAAGGTGAAAAATTCCAAGTGGAATTTTATTTCAATGAAAAAGGCGAGATACCTGCAAAAGAACTGATAGAAACCGTTTCTTCTAAAAAAGTGATTGTTAAACTTGCCGTTTTTGTAAAATTGATTGCTGATGAGGGTATGTTGTATGATGAACAAAAATTCAGAATTGTTGACCAGAAGGGAAAAATATATGAATTTAAGCCGGGCAGATATCGATTTTTCAATTTTTTCTATACAGGTGGAAAGATAATTATTACGAACGGATATTTGAAGAAATCACAAAAAGTCGATAAGAAAGCGTTAAAACGGGCGATACGACTAAGAAAAGATTATATTCAACGAATAAAAGGAGGTGAATATTATGGCAAATAAAAAGGTTAAAACTTATATGGAAAAGTTACTCGGTGATAAACAGTTTAAAGAGGCGTTTGAGGAAGAGTATTTAAAATTACTTATATCAGAGAAAATTGCAAAATTGAGAAAATCTGCTCACCTAACACAAGAGGCTTTAGCTAAAAAAATTCATACAACAAAATCAGCGATATCACGATATGAAAGTGCAAATTATACGGGCTATAGCATATCTCTTCTTGAAAAGCTCGCTCATGCCTGTGGAGCAGATATAGAAATCAGGTTTATACGGAACAAAAACAGAAAAAGACATCTATCAAAGGCATAAAAACATTTACCCTAAATCTTAAACAACTCCACTCCGGTTTTTCCCTTTTCAAAGGTGCATTTTTATTTTCCACGTTAGGTGCATTTTAATTTACCATTTGCAACTCACATTGACTTTTTCCTTCCTTTTTGTTACCATAATTCCATATAACAATCTAACAAAAAAGGATTCCCCATGGTAAAACTAACCACGAAAATTTCCGGCAAAGAATACAAATTTGAAACCACCGAAGCCTTGGTTAAACAGCTAAAAGACGACTCAGCCAAGACATCAAAAGAATTAGAAGCCATAGAAACAACCTACAAAAAACTAAAAAAGA
>CBDUZB010000172.1:0-3123 GCA_965371605.1 uncultured bacterium | reverse complement strand
GTCAATTGAAAGGCATTGACAAGGAAGGGGTTGTTTTTAATTATAAAAATTTAAAAAAAGAAGTGCCGCTTATTTTGGGTCTGATTCCGGATAAAAAAGAAGAAAAAAAGAAAACAGCAATAAAATTTTTGCAATTGTTGGAAAACAAGGGGCATTGTTCTGTCAGTAAGGAAATAGTTAAAATAGGACCAAAAGATTTTTCTAAGATAGTATTTTGGCTGCGAGATGGAACAAAGGTTTTTTTTGGTAGGGCAACTTCTCTAAATATAAATTTGAAATTAACCTACCTTGAAAAAGTTTTGGCTGATTTGAAAAGTAAAGAAAAAAAAATTGATTATGTGAATATGCAATATTTTTCAACTGATATGGGAAAAGTGATTGTTAAATTGTGTAAAACATAGATTATAAAGCCATAAAAGTAGGATTAGTTGTGTGGGTTTAATTGATTAAAACTTGCAAACATAGAGAGATAATGAGTAGTTGTTACTGTTGTAAATGGAGAATTTAT
The DNA here is from genome assembly GCA_965371605.1 of uncultured bacterium. Classification (GTDB taxonomy): domain Bacteria; phylum CBDUZB01; class JAGLHV01; order JAGLHV01; family JAGLHV01; genus JAGLHV01. The sequence continues at coordinate 2,615 of CBDUZB010000172.1, read as the reverse complement.
TGTTTTAAGTTTTTTGCTTTATTTCTTGTTGAAATTAAATGTTTTTGAGGGTTTATGAATTCAGATGGTATGAATTTGTTTATTACAAATAAGGAGCATTGTTGATGAAAGGTAATATTGTAAGTTTGGATGTTGGGTCTTCCAAAATATGTTGCATGATTGGAAGAACAGGTCCGGATGGCGAGATGGATGTTATCGGCGTAGGTGAAGCAGATTGTAAGGGCCTAAAGGACGGAGTAGTTGTGAACATAGAAGAAACGGTTAATTCTATTACTAAAGCCGTAGAAACAGCCGAAACAATGACCGGGGATGTTGTGCGTTCGGTTTATGTAAACATAAAAGGGGAACATGTTGAAAGTTTTAACCGCAGTGGAGCGATAAATATATCACGTTCTAATAAAGAGATTCTTCCCGAAGATGTTGATCTGGTTTTGGAATCGGCTAAGGCAATACAAATTGCCCCTGACCGGGAAATAATTCATACTATACCGCAACTTTACATTGTAGACAAACAAAGAGGGGTTCCTGACCCAATAGGGATGGAAGGAAGTCATTTAGGGGTAGAAGTTCATGTTGTTACCGTTTCTACAGCCTCGTTAAATAATATCATTAAATGTATAAATCGTGCCGGTTTTGAGATTGAAAGAGTAGTTTTCGGTTTATTAGCGGCTTCGTTATTAATAGTTACACAGGCAGAAAAGGAATTAGGTGTTGCTTTCGTTGATATTGGGGGGCAAACGGTTGATTTGGCAATATTTTTAGAGGGAAATATTCGTTTTACTAAAGAGTTATTGATTGGAGGTGATTATATAATCAGGGATATTGCTTACGGTTTGCGTACTTCTTTGTCCGAAGCAAAAAAACTTAAGGAAAAATATGGAATTGCACTGACCAGCCTCGTTGATGTGGATGAAGAAATAGAATTTTTAAGTATAGATGGGAGAATTAAAAGGAAAATTTCTTTGCTTCATCTTTCGGAAATAATTCAGCCTCGCGTAGAAGAAATATTAGTAATGATAGAAGAAGAGATAAAAAAGAGTGGTTATGGCCATTTAATACCTTCCGGAATTATTTTTACGGGGGGAAGTGCTTTTTTAAAGGGGATAGATCTGGCAGCTGAACAAATTTTTGATATGCCCGTACGAATAGGGATTCCACAGGATGTTGGAGGGATAGTAGATATTGTTTCTAATCCCCGTTATGCTACGGGTGTAGGGTTGCTTAGATATGCTCAGAATAAAGAAAGCAGCCGTTTCATTAGTCCCCGTTTCAGACAGTCTTTTTCTTTTTTTAAGAAAATAAAAAGATGGATGGATGAAGTGCTTTAAGTCAATATCTTTTTTGACTTGTTTTAACCGATGGTGAGTTAAAATAAAATTTAGAAATTCGATGATCAAGTTATTTTATTAAGAAGGAAGGAAAAATTCTGTAATGTTGAAATTCAGTGATGATTTTAAAGAACATCCCGCGGTTATAAAAGTTATTGGAGTCGGAGGTGGCGGTGGTAATGCAATAAACAGGATGGTTCTTTCTGAAATCAAAGGAGTAGAGTTTATTGCGGTCAATACAGATGCACAGGCACTGAAATACTCTATAGCCGGCCAAAAGTTACAGGTGGGGGTCAAATTAACTAAAGGATTGGGTGTTGGGGGAAATCCTTTATTGGGTAAACAGGCAGCAGAAGAAAACAGGGATTTATTAAGGGAATCTTTGATGGGTGCGGATATGGTTTTTATTACTGCTGGGTTAGGAGGAGGAACAGGGACGGGAAGTGCTCCGGTAATTGCTGAAATTGCCAGAGAGCTAAAAATTTTAATTGTTGGTGTAGTTACCAGGCCTTTTATGTTTGAAGGTAAAATCAGAGCTCAACAAGCCGAGCAGGGTTTAAGGGATTTAAAAGAAAAAGTAGATACTCTCATTGTTATTCCTAACCAAAAATTATTTGAAATAATTGACCAGCATACTCCGGCATTAAAAGCATTTGCTGTAGCTGATGATGTATTACGGCAAGGAGTGCAGAGTATTTCCGATATTATTACTTCTCACGGGATGATTAATGTTGATTTTGCAGATGTAAAAGCTGTTATGGCGCAAGCAGGAGAAGCGTTGATCGGATTAGGGGAGGGGCAGGGAGAAAACAGAGCGAGGGATGCAGCTCAGATGGCAATTAATTCTCCTTTATTGGAAAATATTTCAATTGACGGAGCACAGGGGGTTTTAGTAAATATAACGGGGAATAAAGATATTACCATGTTTGAAATTAATGAAGCTATGTCTATTATTCATGATGCGGTTTCCTGTGATGCAAATGTTTTTTTTGGGCAGGCATTTGATGACGAATTGAAAGACAAATTGAAGGTTACTGTTATTGCTACCAGGTTAAATCCGAAAAAAATAATAAGAGAATCTATTTCTCCTGTAGCACCACCGGATTATAATAAACGAAAAATTGAAGAGACTATTTCTTCTCATAAGGAGGAACATAAAGAAAATTTGGATATTCCTGCTTTTTTAAGAAGAAAAAGTAAGAGATTAAAATAATATTAAAGAAAACAAAAAGAACTTGAATAAAAAAGTATTCATTGGAGTGTGTCTCGAAAAGCAGTTTTGTGAAG
>CBDUZB010000171.1:0-3144 GCA_965371605.1 uncultured bacterium | reverse complement strand
CGTCTCTCGTCTGTCGTTTTTCGTCTGTCGTCTATGGACTATCGACTGTGGACTATGGACTTTTGTTTGTATTTTGAATTTGGAAGTTGGGAGTTTGAAAAAGAGAGGTTATTTCAATGAAAAACAGGATTGTTTTCCTGGTTGTTTTACTGATGTTTAGTGCCTGTACTTCGGGTAGGTATCGGTCTATAATTAGAAAAGAAAAGAAATCGCGGAAAGAGGTTAGAAAAGAAGAAGAACAGAAAAAAAATAAAACCGGCCTGGTTTTAGAAAAAAAACTACCGGCCATAGTGCGTATTCCGGAAACAATAGAGCAAAAAAATATGAAAGAAAATTTAAATAGTTTAGAGTTAACGAGAACAGAAAAACTGGAAATACAGGAATTATCAAGTGTTAAGAAGGAGGAAGATGATAAACAATTTTCCGCTTCATCCGGAGCAAAACCAAAAAAATCCGTTCTTGAAAAAACCAAAACAGAACAGGTTTCTACCGGAAAAGAAGTTGAGGACAGTACGGAATTTAAATGGCGTAAAGTAGAAAATAATGCTTTTAAGGTTGGAGAAAAATTAACTTTTGCCATAAAATGGGGTGCAATAACCGCCGGTTATTCTACTTTAGAAGTGCACGAAATTATAGAAATGAACGGCCGCAAAGTATATCATATCATTGCTAAAACCCGCTCCACTTCTTTTTTTGATAAATTATATAAGGTAAGAGATACAGTAGAAACTTTTGTCGATGTAGAAAGTCTTTGTACCTGGCGGTTTAGAAAAGATTTGAACGAAGGTAAATACCATAAGGTGAAAGAAACGATTTACGATCAGAGAAATCATACTGCGACTACGAAAGGTAATGTAGTCACAGTTCTTCCTTTTGTTCAGGATGTATTGTCTGCTCTTTATTATTTGCGTACCCATGATATCAAAATAGGCACAAACTATGATATTGATGTAAATACCGATAAAAAAAATTGGTCTTTGCGGGTAAATGTTTTAAAGGAAGAAATAGTAAAAACTAAAGCAGGTAAATTCCGGACAATTTGTATTGAACCGGTTTTAAGGGAGGAAGGGATTTTTAAACAAAAGGGACGGCTTTGGATTTGGGTGACCAATGACGATAAAAAGATACCTGTTTTAATGGAAAGTAAGATTTTGGTCGGTTCAATTGTAGCCGTTTTGGTAAAATTAAAGAAATAAAAATTTTGTTTGGAAAAAAAGTAAAAATTTAGTAAAATGAGGACAATTAAATTAATTTAAGGTAAGGAGTAATTTTTTTTATGATATCGAAAGAGAGAGCAAAAAATTTATACCGGGTTATGGATGGATTTAAAGGGAAAAAAATTTTAGTGATGGGGGATATTATCGTAGATAAATTTGTTTTTGGAAAGGTTTCCCGCATTTCCGCCGAGGCACCGGTACCGGTTGTAGAAATAAAAGAAGAAAAATATATGCCCGGGGGAGCAGGTAATGTGGTTAATAATCTCTGGGCATTGGGAAGTGAAGTCATGCTTTGTGGAGTTATCGGAGATGATTTAGTAGGGAGAAGGCTAATAGAGGAATTTAAAAATAAGGGCGTAGAAACCTCCGGTATATTTATTGATTCTTCCCGTCCTACTATTTTGAAAACCAGAATTATAGCTGACCACCAACAAGTAGTTAGAACGGATAAAGAGGTCAAAAATACTTTGTCTGAAAAGATGAGTAAGCAAATTATTGCACACATGAATAAAGCATTTTCTAATGTAGATGCAATTATTATTTCAGATTATGGGAAAGGGGTTATTAATCGTAAGATTCTTTCGTTTATTATAAATAAAGCCTATAAAAAAGAGGTTCCTCTACTGGTAGACCCTAAAATAGAACATTTCCTGCTTTACAAAAAAGTGACGGGAATTACTCCTAATCATCATGAAGCAGGCCAGGCAATTCACCATAAAATTAATGATGAAAAAAGTTTATTGTTGGTAGGCAAAAAGTTAATGAAAAAATTAAATTGTGAATCCCTTTTAATTACCCGGGGTGAAGAGGGAATGACTTTATTTGAAAAAAAAGGGAGAATAACCCATATTCCCACGGTAGCGAGAGAGGTTTATGATGTTACCGGGGCCGGGGATACAGTCATTAGTGTTTTTGCTTTATGTTTGGCGGCGAAGAAAAACAGTTTTCTCGACGCCGCTTATATTGCTAATTATGCGGCTGGAATAGTGGTAGGGAAATTAGGGACAGCCACTGTTAGTATAGAAGAGATAAAAAAAACAATGAAAAAGGAAGTAGGTATTATTAAAGGTAAAACGAAATGAAAGTAGCGGGGATTATTCCGGTTAGATATGACTCTACCCGATTACCGGGCAAACCGTTAGCTGATATATTGGGTAAACCGATGGTATTATGGGTTTGTGAGCGGGCTCAAAAAGCAAGAAATTTAGAAGATGTTTTTGTGACTACTGACGATAATCGAATTAAGGAAGTGGTGGAGAAGACAGGAATAAGAGTGTTTATGAGTTCTCCTCATTGTAATAGCGGCACGGAAAGATTAGCTGAAATTGCCAAAACGTTGGAATATGATGTTTTCGTAAATATTCAGGGTGATGAACCTTTAATTTCTCCTGAGGTGATTGATTTGGTAGTACAACCCTTCACGGAAAATAAGGATTTATCTATATCTACCGCAGTTACAACGATTTCTGATAAAAATGAAATAAATGACCCTAACATTGTAAAAGTAGTGATGGACAAGTTTAATTTTGCTCTGTATTTTTCCCGGGCGGCCATTCCCTTTGTTCGGGATGAAGATAAAAACCCACCAAATTTTCAATATTATAAACATTTGGGGATTTATGGATATAGAAAAGATTTTCTTATAAATTTTGACTCGATGTCCCCGAGTGATTTGGAACAAATAGAAAAACTGGAGCAATTACGTTTTTTGAAGAACGGATACAAAATAAAAGTAATGCTCAGTGACTATAATTCGATTAGTGTAGATACCCCTCAAGACTTAGAAAAAGTGAGGGAAATGGTTAAACAACAGATGACAGACGAAAAACGACAGACGACAGACGAGAGACGAGGGACGAAACAAAGACAACAGATAGTCCATAGACAGAAACGACAGTTATAAGTTACGAGTTATTAGTTATAAGTT
>CBDUZB010000170.1:0-3177 GCA_965371605.1 uncultured bacterium | reverse complement strand
AATATAAGTACTACCAATATTTTAGGAGGATTCATTTATGCCTTTAGTAAATATAGAAAAACTGGTAAAACATTATCCCATGGGAAAGACAAAATTCACTGCCTTAAAAGGGATTGATTTATCCTTTAAAAAAGGTGAATTTACCGGACTCATCGGGCCCAGCGGTTCGGGAAAAACAACACTCTTAAATATTATCGGCGCACTTGATACCCCCTCCGAAGGAAGTGTTACTGTTCTGAATAAAAAAATTGAAAAACTATCCCATCTCGAAGCCGCACACCTGCGTTGTATTCATATGGGTTTTATTTTTCAAACCTATAATTTGTTACCCGTGTATACAGTTTTTGAAAACGTTGAATTTCCCCTGCTCATTATGAAAATGCCGGAAGAACAAAGAAAGAAAATGGTTTTAGCTTCCTTAGAATGGGTGGGATTGATGGATAAAATTAATTCCCGGCCCGGACAGCTTTCCGGCGGAGAATCTCAGCGGGTAGCCGTAGCCCGGGCAATTGTAAAACAACCGGACCTGGTGCTGGCCGACGAACCAACGGCAAATCTGGATGCAGCTAATTCTTTCAATATTCTGGAAATGATGGTTAAATTAAACCGGAATTTGAAAACCACTTTTATCTTTGCCACTCATGATGAAAAAGTAATCGGTTTTTTAAGAAGAAAAATTCATTTGATTGACGGACGGGTAGCCAAAGATGAACTGATAAGTGCAGGAGGAAAATAAAATAATGTTACTTTTTAAGCTGGCCTATCGAAATATTAAAGGAGCAGGCCTGAGAACATGGCTTAATGTCTTTGTTCTCTCCTTTACTTATGTGTTGATTATATGGCACCAGGGGATTTTTAGCGGAATGCTTAAGCATAGTTCTCATGCAGTGATTAAAGATGAAATTGCCGGCGGACAATACTGGCATCAAAACTACGATCCCTTTGATCCCCTTTCCTATGACGATAGCCATGGCAAAATACCCGATGAGATAACCGGTCTAATACAAGGAAAAAAAGCTACCCCTGTTTTAATCAGGCAGGCAGCAATTTATCCCGAAGGAAGGATGCAAACTATATTACTTAGAGGTATTCAGCCGGAACAAACTGTATTGAATATTCCCACAGCAAAGTTAGGACTAAAAGAAGATGCCCTTCCTGTTTTAATCGGCAGACGAATGGCCAAGAGCACTTCTTTAAATGTCGGGGATTATATCACTATACGCTGGAGAGATAAACAGGGAACCTTCGACGCCATTGAAGGCAGAATAGTGGAAATAATGAAAACCAATGTGCCCACTATAGATAAAGGACAACTATGGATTCCTCTTGACCATCTGCAAAAAATGACCGGACTGAAAAATCAGGCAACAATGATTATCATCGGACAGGATGTTTTAGAAGAAGTAAAAGTTAAGAATTGGAATTTTAAAAATCAGGATTTTCTATTAAGCGATATATCTGCCATGGTAAAAAGTAAAAGAGTTGGTGCCGGTATTATGTATGCCATATTGCTCTTCCTGGCTATGCTGGCTATTTTCGATACGCAGGTATTAGCTATTTTTAAACGCAGAAAAGAAATAGGAACCCTAATGGCCCTGGGAATGACTCGTTTGCAGATAATTTTTCTTTTTACCCTGGAGGGAGCAATGCATGGAATTTTTGCTATTGGTATTGCCGCAATTTATGGCATTCCTCTTTTGCTTTATTCTGCTAAACACGGAATATCCTTTCCTACCGAGGCAATTGATGATTATGGTTTTGCTTTCGCAGAAACATTACTTCCCTCCTACTCAGTATTTCTGGTTTTAGGTACTATATTTATAGTTATGACTGTTGTAACTATAGTAAGTTTTCTGCCCACGCGTAAAATTGCTAAATTAAAGCCGACTGAGGCGTTAAAAGGAAAAATAACATGATTAAATTTCTATTAAAAGGCTTAATCAGGGACCGCTCCAGAAGTTTGTTTCCGGTATTAATGGTCAGTGCAGGATCTTTCCTCACCGTGTTCCTCTATAGCTGGTTAGCAGGAGCAATGGGAGATATAGTTAATTCCACCGCACAATTTAATAGCGGCCATGTAAAAATTACCACCCGGGCTTATCAGGAATTAGCTGATCAAACACCTAACGACCTGGCTCTTTTAGGAGTGGATAATTTACTAAATCAGCTACGCAATAATGAAAACAAAATGCTCTGGACCCCGCGCATACGCTTTGGGGGATTAATAGATATACCGGATATTCAGGGAGAAACCAAAACTCAGGGACCGGTAATGGGATTAGGCGTGGATTTATTCAGTAAAAATTCCCCGGAAATAACTATCTTAAACTTAAAAAATGCTTTGGTAGAAGGAAAGCTGCCTCAAAAAAAGAACGAAATATTAATCAGCGCAGAATTTGCTAAAAAATTAGGGGTAAAAATAGGTGAGCCGGCTACCCTGCTTGGTTCTACTATGAACGGAGCTATGGCTATGCATAATTTTACTGTCTCCGGAACATTGTTTTTTGGTATAACAGCATTGGATAGAGGCGCTATCATTGCTGACATTACCGATGTCGGATTTGCTCTGGATATGCTCGACGGAGCGAGTGAAATTGTAGGTTATTCTAAAAATATGGTTTATTTTAATACGGAAATGAAAGAATTAGCCCGGGATTTTAACGAAAAGTTTTCCAGAAAAAATGATGAATTTACTCCCATAATGCTAACTTTAGGTCAACAAAACGGCTTTGAAGAATATTTACAATTAGCTAGTAATTTCTCTTTTATTATTGTAGCTATCTTTATTTTTGTTATGTCTTTAGTGTTATGGAATTCGGGATTAATGAATGGTATTCGCCGTTATGGTGAAATCGGTGTCCGCCTGGCTATGGGAGAATCCAAAGGAAATTTGTATCGCTGGATGATTTTTGAGTCAATAATCATTGGCTTAGTTGGTTCTTTGTTGGGAACCCTGGTGGGCCTGGCTATTTCTTATTATATGCAATACCACGGAATTGATTTTGGAAATATGCTGCAAAAGTCAAGTATGATGATATCCAGTGTTATGCGGGCACGAGTGACCAAAGGAAGTTATATTATTGGATTTTTTCCCGGACTTATTGCCTCAGTAATAGGCACATGTTTCGCCGGAATAGGAATATACCGCAGGCAAACAGCTCAGTTATTTAAAGAATT
>CBDUZB010000169.1:0-3232 GCA_965371605.1 uncultured bacterium | reverse complement strand
GCGAATAACACAACCGCAATTAAAAATAAAGCAAATACTAATTATACCCAATGATTCATAAAAAATAATTTTATTTTCTTTCTATTTCCCATTTTTTCCCCCTATTTTTTTCCTGTCCAAAAAATTTTGCAAAATAGTTTTTTTCAAAAATCTTTTTCCTTGCTTGAAACAAATTTTTCTCTATTTAACCTAATTATTTGTTTTTATTTTTTAAAGTATTTCCGCCATTATACTTTTTTTATGTCTATCGTCAATAATTTAAAATACTTCCGGTAATATTAATCCATACCATTGACTGAGCTACAAAACCAGTTTGGAATGGATGATTTACTCAAAAATGGATTTTCATTGCCCGGGGAGGGCAGGCCTTTATACATAATCCGCAAGCAATACATTTGTCATTATCAAAATTTATCTTACGAGTAGATGTATCCACCTGCAAAGCACCCGTAGGACAAATTGTTACACAAGCGCCACAGTGAGTACATCTTTCTTCATCGCGAGTAACATCCTGACTTAAAAGCTGAACTCTTACACCTATATCTGATAAATATTCTATACTCTTTTTATAATCCGAGTCTTCCCCTTTTAATTCTAAAACCAATAACCCTTCCTCCCGGGGAGTAACATACGCTTTTAAAATATTAAACTTCAAATTATAATCCTTAACCAATTTATATACTATAGGCTGATCCACTAATTGATGTGGAAATTTTAAAACAATCTTTTTCGCAATCATTACTCGCTCCGTTTCATCTTGACTTTTAAACTTTTTTATCTTTATCAACCTTAACAAAATTATATCTGTTTTTTATTTTGTCGTCAATGTTTTTTATTGTTTCTCGCTATTTTGTAAATGAACTTTTTCTTTTACGGCTTTTAACAAAGCTTTCTCTGTTTTCTCCATAAAAAATTTTTTTATTATTAATTGCTCTATTAATTTTCCAATCACGGGAATTCCTAAATCAAAATCATGCCTGGAAACAACTTCCACTTCGGAAGAAACCTGTTTCATCTTCACAATCCAGGTTAACTGTCTTAATACTCCTTTTAATTGCTCCGCTTTAAAGCAAAAATCGCTTTTTGAAAAAAAAACCCTGGCTCTCTCTTTATTCGTTATCCCGTTTATTTTAATTTTCATTTCAACAATTATTATTTCGTCTGTTTCTTCTTTAATTATTCTTGCTTCCCGGCAATAAGGGACAAATTCAGGATAATTCTCCATATCGGCAAAAACACTAAACACAGTATTAATGTCGCCTTTTATCCTGATTGAACTTTCCGTATAAGTCACTATTATCCCTTTTGTTCTTTGTTTTTCTGGACGAAACAATCTTTTAAATCTTTAGCTGCTCTTTAAAACAAATAACTAAAAGCAACCTGAAAAGAACCAACTTCTTTTTTGTATTTCACTTCATTTATTGTTTTACTCCCCCAGCCATAAATGTATCCAATATCAACCTGCCAATCTTTTTCGCTATACCCACCGCCAAAAGTTATATTTTTTCTATCTACATCCAGAACATTCGTCAGGCTTACCTGTTCATCAGGAACAGGTGTAGGATCGGTATAAAATCCAATCCTTGCGGCAAAATTCTTATCAAAATTATATTCTCCGCCGAAACGAATACGTTCTGTTTTTTTCCATTTTAAATCTTCATCAGAATCGACAAAAGTGGCTCCGCTGTCATTATCAAAATCTATGTCCCTTTTTATTTTTGTCCAATCAGTCGCCTGCCAATCAAAACTAAGCGTAAGTTTACGCAAAGGATTACCAATAATTCCTATTCCGTAAGTAGCCGGATAATTGAATTTTTGTGTATAATTTGTCCGTTCGTCTATGCCTAATCGAGTATCTTCAACAAAACCCTTTCCCTCAAGGGAAATTTCACTTCCGGTTCTGTAAACACCACCTAATTTCATCTTATCCCAGGGAAGAGAATATAAAAACCCAAAAACTCCTTCGTATCCGGTCCCATCCCCATCCATACCAGACTTACAATTGTAATTTAAAGTTGTCTTTCTTGCTTTTTTTTCCCATTTTCCCTGAAGAATATTTAATCCCGCTCCCAATGACAGCTCAGAGGAAATTTTTCTGGCAAGAGACGCATTATAAACCACAGTATAAAAAGTTTCCTCGTAAAAAGCACTTACCCCTTCTACTCCTCCCACCATATCTTTCCATTTAGAACTGTATCCTATCGGCTCGTAAATGCTCGCTTCTATAGTAAAATATCCCTTAATTTCTTTGTATGCCCCTATTCCCGGCAAATAAGAAATAACTGTAACATCCTTTTCATCAAACTGCAATGGTTCAACACCTGGCGGAACCTGATAAAAGATATCCCCCTGGTTTTCGTCAGGATAATTCGGATCTAAAATACTGCCATTAGCAATAGAATTACCGTCTTTCCCTATCACCGTTACACAATCTACCGCTATTCCCATTCCTGTTCCTTCGAGTTGAGCTAATCCTGCCGGATTCCAATAACCGGCCGTCCAATCGTCGGCCATAGCAATAAAAGCACCCCCCATAGAATTCGCTCTGATGCCTAAACCAGGGCCTTCAAATCCTCCAGCCCAGCAAAAACCTGCCTGAATAAACAAAAAAGCACTCACAAAAAGAGCAATCATTCTTCCTTTTTTAACCATCTTTTTCCCCTTTTCAATTTTTATTTGCTGCGTTATGGTAGCGCCAACGGGATTTGAACCCGTGTCTTAGCCTTGAGAGGGCTACGTCCTGGACCGGGCTAGACGATGGCGCCCCAATATTTTAAATACAGAAGTACCTTACTAAAAAAAACTTAAAAAGTCAAGAATATCTCTAATAAAGCTCCCATAAAAAGTTTGCTTTAAACAATAATTTTTCGGTTTTTTAAAATTGACAGGAATTTCCGGTAAGCCACTTGATTTTCTAAAAAAATTACTTATTATTTTTAAATTTCTCCTTTTTCACATAGTTCCACAAAGGCCTTTACTACTTGAGGATCAAACTGCGTCCCACTATTTTCTACAAGTTGTGTCATTGCCTCTTTTCTTGGTTTTGCTTTTCTGTATGGACGGTCAGCAGTCATTGATTCAAAAGCATCAACCACACAAACGATCTTTGCCCCTAGAGAAATCTGGTCCCCTTTCAATCGATCAGGATAACCCTTTCCATCTATTCTTTCATGGTGATGCCTAATTATTTCAGCACTTATCTCCATCCCTTTTATGTTTTTCAATAATTCAA
>CBDUZB010000168.1:0-3317 GCA_965371605.1 uncultured bacterium | reverse complement strand
AACATGTAACCTATGTCCCCGGTTTATTTTGTTTACTATGTTACCAGTTTATACAGTGAGGGTGGTTTAGTCTTTATCTGTAATCTATGGACTATCGACTGCTGGAGTCCGCCTCAGGCGGATCTCGCCAGTCTTTAAGGCGGATGCCTTGAGCCTGTCTTTTTTATTTTGCTATTTGCCATTCGCAATCTTTTATCTATGGACTATCGACTGCTGGAGCGAAGCGGAAGTCTCGCCGGTCTTTAAGGCGGATGGACTGCTTTATTTGCGTTGATGACTATTTGTGACATATTATTTATTTAGTTGGGAGGTTGAAAAAGTATAATGGCTCTGGATATTCTTTTTGGGTTAATTGGAGGGGTGGCTTTTTTCCTTTTTGGAATGAGGTTAATGTCTGAAGGATTGCGAAAGGTAGCCGGTGAAGGGTTGAAAAAAATCATTCATCTTTTTACTAAGACTCCGTTTATAGGGGTTTTAGTGGGAGCAGGGGTAACCTGCATCATTCAAAGTAGTAGTGCTACCAGTGTTATGGTGATTGGTTTGGTTAATGCTGCCTTGCTTACGCTCAGACAAGCTATTAGTGTAATTCTAGGGGCTAATATTGGGACCACTCTGACTGCCTGGTTGGTATCATCTATGGCAGTTTTTAAAATTACCCGGTATGCTTTACCCGCGGTAGGTTTAGGTTTTGCCCTTAATAGTTTGGGCAAAACCAGGAAATTAAGAGAATGGGGAGAAGTCATTCTTGGTTTTGGAATTTTATTTATTGGATTATCTATTATGAAAGATAGTTTTCAACCGCTGGGACAACATCAAATAGTAAAAGATATTCTGGTTAAATTTAGTGTATATCCTATTTTAGGAGTAATAGTAGGAATGCTGATAACAATGATTTTACAGTCAAGTAGTGCCACGATTGCCCTAGTTCAGATTTTGGCTTTTAATGGTTTAATTAGTTTTGAAGCAGCTATACCTGTAATATTGGGTGAAAATATTGGTACGACTATTACTGCTGAATTGGCTGCTATTGGAACAAATCTTTCTGCCCGCCGGGCAGCAAGGTGTCATGCCTTGTTTAATATAATAGGGGTTGCTTATATGATGGTTCCTGTTTATTTAGGAATTTATGCCAAGATTATTGATGGGTTTTTTCCGGGGCCGATAACCACAACTAATGTAATGGTTCACATAGCTGTAGCACATACTGTTTTTAATGTTTTTAATACCTTTGTAGTTTTTCTTCCTTTAATCGGATGGTTGGAAAAAATTTCCATTAAAATGATTCCGGGGGAAGTCGAATTATCGGAGTCGGTTCCCCAGTATTTGGAAAAACGCCTTCTGGATACCCCTCCCGTAGCGTTGGAACAGGCAACCAAGGAAATAGTACGGATGGCAAAGATATCCCGGGAAGCGGTAAATAATGCCGTAGAAGGATTCTTTAATAATGATCGAAAGTTAATGGTTAAAGCCTGTAAAAGAGAAGATTCCACGGATGATTTACAAGAAGAAATAGCTCGATATTTAATAGAATTATCTCAAAGGAATTTAAATCCTGAGGAAGCGGAAGAATTGCCTGTATTGCTTCATTCAATAAATGATATTGAGAGAATTGGGGATCATGCTGTGAATATTGTAGAATTAGCTGAGCGTAGAATGGAACAAAAATTACCTTTTAGTTCAACAGCGTTTGCAGAATTGAAGGAAATGTATCAGCAAGTGGATGAAATGATGAAGGAAGTAATTAACGCTTTAGAATATGATGATTTAAATGAAGCAAGGGAGGCGTTGAAAAGAGAAGATGAAATTAATAAATTTCAAACGGACTTGAGACAAAGTCATGTCCAGAGATTAAATGATGGTGACTGTAAACTTTTATCCGGGCTTGTTTTTATTGATTTTGTTGATAATTTGGAGAAAGTCGGCGATCATTTAACTAATATTGCCCAATCAGTTCTGAGTGGTTTACGCTGGGCGGGGACAAATGTAGAACGGATTAGAGATGTTCGATTAGATAGAAGATAAGGAAGATAATAGAAATTGATTAGTAATAAACAAAAGAAAGATGTTTCATCTAATGCGGGACACAGAAAAAGATTAAGAGACAAATTTTTAAAATATGGCCTCAAAGTGTTTTGCGATTATGAAATAGTAGAATTGCTTTTGACCTTAGGTACTCCCCGCAAGGATTGCAAACAACAAGCCAAAGAAGCAGTAAAAAAATTTAAAGGGTTAAAAGGAACGATGGAAGCATCAATACAAGAATTGCAGAAAATAAAGGATATAGGGCCTCTTAATGCTTTTGGAATAAAACTTTTTCAAGAGGTAGCAGAAAGGTATTTAAAGGAAAGAGTTGTTGGCCATCAGTTTAAAATAGATTCTGCTAAAGTAGTTTTTGATTATTTATGTCAGTCAATGCAAAAAGAAAAAAAAGAGCTTTTTAAAGTTTTTTTTCTTAACAATGTAAATAAAATTCTGGAAATAGAAGATATTTTTTGTGGGACGGTAGACCAGACGGTTATTTATCCCAGAGAGATAATTAAGTCTGCTTTAGACAAAAATGCAACCCGTCTTATTTTTGCTCACAATCATCCTTCCGGCAATCTAAAACCGAGTAATTATGATATTCAGGTTACCAGAGAGCTTAAAAATGCTTGCCAGGCAGTGCAAATAGAATTATTGGACCATATTATAATTGGTGGAGATGGGTATTATAGTTTTAGAGCAAATAAGTTACTTCTTTAGAGCAGTTAAAATACCTTGTTTCCCTTTCTAAAAGCAATAAATTATTCCTAAATAACATTTAGTATCAAAGCATTGACAAAACATAGAATTGTGCTATATTTAAAATAGAAATAAAAAGATGTAAATTTAGTCCGAAAAGGCAAACTTCGAGTAATCGGGGGGCGCAAAGCCATGGGACTTAGCTGTTAACAAAATTGGTAAAGTTAGCTGGGTTGCCGACAATGATAAGTTGTGCTAAATAGAATACTTTACTAGTTTGTTTTTAATTAGTTTTTAAGTCAGCCGGGCTACCGAAGAAATATTTCTAAGGTAGGCCGGTTTTTTTTATTTAAATAATTATAGCGGCATAACAATAATAATCGGAAATAAAGGAGTGTCAGCAATGAAAAAAATAAAAGAAGCAGTTGTGAACAATTTGGAAAATTTAAGAAGAACGAAATTAAAAACAGTCATTTTGCTTTTAGTATTTGTAAGTATTGGGTATTTAATATTAGTTGTTTCCCTTTATGCGGCGGTACCGCAAAGGATAAATTACCAGGGGAAATTGTTGGATAGCGGGGGTGAGCCGGTAAGTA
>CBDUZB010000167.1:0-3323 GCA_965371605.1 uncultured bacterium | reverse complement strand
AAATTGTAGGGGTTTAAAGAATTGTCTTGAAACTACGCTTGTCTTCGTATATAATGTTTATTGGTAATTAAATTATTAAGGAAATTAAACTGGGTGCATAGGAGGGGTAATGAAATTCGGTTTTAGGTTTTTTGTTTTCTTTATTATAAGTTTATTTTCAATGGTTAATTTTCTTAATGCGGGCGAAAAAACAGAAACCCTTTTTCAAGAAGCGGAAGGGTTATATAGCAAAGGCAATGTTGAAGAAGCTATTATTTGTCTTGAGAGAGCATTTGTTCTTGATAAAAAAGATAAAAAGACAAAAACATTATTGGTTCAGATTTTAAAAGAATCAGGTGATAAATGCGTAAATGAAGGGAATGATTTAAAAGCTTTAATGTTTTTTAAAAAAATTGTTGGATTACAACCTCAAAATGAAGAGATACAACACCTATGTTGGTCAATAGAAGATAAAATAACTCTGCCTGTTTTTGCGGTCCACTTTCAAAATACTTCTGATAAAATGATTAGGATTTTTATTAAAAACCTGCAGAAGGTTATTATTTTTAACGGTGGTATTGTTATAGGTGCTTTGTTTGTGGGAGGAATATTTTTTCTTCTTCTTCTTTTTTCAGGCGGCAATAAGAAAAGAGAGCAGATTATGATAGAGGAGTGGAGAAAGTTACGCGTAAATTTGCATTCCAAAGAGGAATTTTATAAAAAACAACAAGAACAGATGCTTCGGATGATACAAGAAGAAAATATATTAGTTAGTGAAGCCAGTGCAAGATTAGCCACTAAACAATCTTTTACGATTAAAGAAATGATTGCGGACGGTAATCCATATATTAGAGCACGTGGTGTGGAAGTTTTAGGTGAAGAATTAAAAATTGAGAAAGATAACACTATAGTTGAGAAATTATTAATTCCGTTTTTAAAGGATAAAAATAATCGGGTGAGGGGTAATGCTGCAAAAGCCTTGTATCCTCATAATAAAGAATTAGCGTTGAAGAGTTTAAAAGAGATGTCTCAAAGTAAAGATCCCTGGATGCGAGCTAGTTCTGCCTGGGCGTTAGGTGAAATTGGCGGGCAGGAAGCGACCAAGATATTACTAACTTTATTAGAAGATTCTGATTATAATGTGCAGAAAAGGGTTTTAAAATCGTTGGTTGTTGCCAGAACTAAAAAAGGGAGAAATAATAAAAATGGAAATGAACAGGGGGAAAAGGGAAATAATTGATGTTTTTTTCTTGACTTTAGTTTCAAAATAAATATAATGAACAGAATGTGTGAGTAATATGTAGCCGGGATGGCGGAATAGGGAGACGCAAGGGACTTAAAATCCCTCGAGCTGAATAAGTTCGTGCCGGTTCGACCCCGGCTCCCGGCATGACAGGAAAATGAATAAAGAATAGTTCTTTTTAAATATTATAATATCGCGGGGTAGAGCAGTCTGGTAGCTCGTCGGGCTCATAACCCGGAGGTCGGCGGTTCGAATCCGTCCCCCGCAACCATTTTTTTGATTTTAAAAAATTACCACGTGGAAAGAATGTTCCCGCGAAGGTCTTTATGAATGCAATCAATAAATATTTTTCCCCATTCAGGGTGAGCTTCCATCCAGTATCCCCAACCTCCGGTGTCTCCCATAATCCCACCATAATCCTGGATAATAGTACTTTGTGGATGGAAATGGGTGTAGCAGCGTGGCATTTGGTCTAAATACCGGGGGATGAGGGAAGAAGTAGGATTGCCGCGAGGGGAAACCCCCTCGTTATCAGAGAAGTAGACATTAAGAATAGTTCGTAGTATTGCAAGGTTTCCTTTTGTAATTGCTTCATGCGATTTTCGGGTTAAATTAACATAGCGAGGGGTGCCGATAGTAGCAAGTATTCCAATAACAGCTACTACAATCATCAGTTCGATTAGAGTGTAAGCGTTTGTTTTTGTTTTAGACATCCGATTTAGTTCCCTTTTGGGTTTACTTTTTTAATATTCTAATATTTTGTATTGGTTTTGTCAAATTAAATTTTTGATTTAGAAAAATAGCCGTGTAATAAAAAATAAAAACAATAAAAATTAGGGGTGAAAAATGAAGTTAGGGAATAAAATAAGAGAAGTGCGGTTATTTAAAAATTTAACGTTGGAAGATTTGGCTAAACGGACACAGTTGACAATTAGTTTTCTTTCTCAAGTAGAAAGGGATATTGCTTCTCCATCAGTTCAATCCTTGAGGGTAATCGCGAAAGCACTAAATACCAGAATCAGTTCTTTTTTTGAGGAAGAAGAAGCGAAAGAGACTATTTTTATCAGACGAAAAAGAGAAAAAGGATTTGTTGATAAGAGGGGAGTACCGGGATGTGAAGCTTTAGCTTCTAATGTTTTAAATATAAAAATGGAACCGTTGCTTTTTAATCTGGAAAAAGGAAAAGGAACGGGTAATTTGCTCAGGAAACATGAAGGAGAAGAATTTGGACTGGTAATTAAGGGAAAAATAGATATTTTTATTGATGATAAGAAGTGGAATATGGAGGCAGGGGATAGTATTTATTTTATTTCACCTAAAATGCATAAAATATTAAATGTAGGGGAAGAGAGAGCAGTGGTTTTATGGGTTGTATTAAGGTCATAGGTTGTTGTTTTTCGTTTTGGAGATGTGGTAAAAAAGGAAGGGGTCGGTTTTTTTTTGCCATTTTTGTTAAATTATAAAGATAAAAATTTAATAAAAACAAAAAATAAATGTAACCGGTTTAGAGTGTTATAAATACGAAAGTTGTTACAGTCGTTTCTGAATGTGCTTGGAAAGAAAGGGATTGTGTGAAGATTCTTGTTTTGTATTGTGAAAAGTATTTTTTTTAGTAGAATGGATTTTGAATGGTAGACAAAAGGAAAAGCAAAATATTAGTGTTAATATATACTTAATTTTTTTCAAACGTAATAAACTTTTAATTTTCTTGTAATACGATTGTAACAAACAAAAGGTATACTAAGGCAAATAGATTTTGAAAATTTTTTCTAAAAAAATCATTAGAACAAGGGGATAAAATGAGAGATGGAAAAAGAAAAAAGGTTTTAGCTGTAAAAGAAAATAGGAAATGTCAACGGCAAAATAAATGTCTTTTTGCTTTTTGTCAATATCCTTCTAAAAGAAGGATGTTGGATGCACAAGGAAATTCGGTTGAAATTGAGGAAAATATTGTGCGGGACGTTGGGGGGGGAGGAGTGATGATTGAAAGAGAAAAGTTTATTTCTTCTCGGGAGAAAATATTGATGGAGATATATCTTCCGATGGATGAGGTAAGCAATACTATCGTGTCTGTTTTTGCCGAAGGAGAAGTGTCATGGGT